>QLUP01000120.1 GCA_018725485.1 Candidatus Lithacetigena glycinireducens
CGTAAGACAGAATGGTATAAAGCTGTTTTCAATACTTCTGCTACATTTATATCTGCTTTTTTGTGTAGTATTACTTTTTCTTATTTACTTTACCTATTCCCTAATTCACATGAATACACCAATATTGTAGTTTTCCTATCTGCCTCGGTAGCCGGTTTAATTTATTTAATCACTAACGCAATTTTTATAGGTTCGGTTATTTCCTTTTCCTATGGATATTCTTTCCAAGATGTTCTTATAAATCAAATCCTTAAAAGAGACCAATTAGCTGCAGTTTTCCTTTCTTTTATTATTGGTTATACTGGTTTGGTTTTATTCCAATTCAGCACTTATTCCCTTATTATCGTTATTCCCTTTATTTATGGAATATACCTACTCTTCAAAAGAAGTAGAGAGTTAGAACTGGAATCCAAGATAGCCATGGAAATGGCAGCCAGTACTGTTGATTTACGAGACCCAACCTACACCAGTCTTCACTCCCAAAGGGTTAAAGATTTCTCAGTGGTTATTGCTAAAGCCCTCGATTTACCCAGGAGCTCTATCGAAGTCATTGAAAACGCAGCGCTGGTCCACGATATTGGAAAAATAGGAATTTCCGATATGGTCCTAAAAAAGCCAGGCAAACTTAATAGCGAAGAGTGGATAGAGATGAAAAAGCATCCAGTCAAAGGGTATGAGCTATTAAAAAAGCTTACTAAATATAAAGAAGAGGCTCGATTTGTACTGTATCATCATGAAAGATGGGAAGGACAAGGATACCCTTCGGGATTAAAATTGGACCAGATTCCCCTGGGAGCAAGAATTTTAGCCTTAGCTGATGCTATAGAAGCCATGCTTTCCGATAGACCTTACCGAAATAGGTTAACTATTTCTCAGGTTATTGACGAACTAACTATCGGAGCAGGTACCCAGTTTGACCCTATAATAGCAAAAGTTGCTGTGGAACTAATTAATAAGGGCACTATCAGTTGATAATTATTGGTTTCTCACTTCTATTAGCTTTAATTTGTGGCTGGTTGAATCGCGGGTCTTTGTTAAATTTAGAAAAAGTAAAGTTTAAGTCAGTGTTATTTTTTATTGTTGGTCTTTTGTTACAGATACCCCTGAGATTTGGATTGCCTGTTGATGACTATTTTCCAAATTACTTACTGGGAAACCAACTTTATATACTATCTCTTTTTCTAATTTTGTTTACTATTTTAATGAACATCCGACTGCACGGTTTTAAATTTTTAGCATTGGGTGCTTCAATGAACTTCTTAGCTATAACCGCCAACGGTGGTAAAATGCCTATTTCATATAAAGCTGTGGAAATAGCTGGTATGATGAGAGATTTTGAAATTGCCATTGAAGGTGGTGGTTGGATTCATTTTACCATCTCTAAGCCTGGAGAAACTTTATTCCCTTTTCTGGGAGACATAATTCCCCTACCGCTTGGCAATTATTTCTCCAGAGTAATTAGTCCAGGTGATATTCTGATTGCTTTGGGTATATTTTTATTTATTTTTTATTCTATGCGAAAGACCTTTACCACCACCTGATTTTTATGGTCCGGGCAGGCTACTGAAACTTCTTTCTCTTTTTCCCAGGGTATTTTACCCCCAAATCTTAAAACCTGTAACCAGGGATATAATGCATGGAAAGCGTGTATACATAACCCACCTGGAGTTTTGAAACCTTCCATCCGGAAAGAATCTCCTGGTTTATGACCTGCTACGCAATCTCCATTTACTTCCATTATTTTGATTTCATATTTTTCCATAATCTACCTCCAATCAACACTATTTTTGGCAATCGGGACAATAATAGGAGGACCTCCCTCCCAACTTGATTTTTTTTATTATCCCCTGACACTCATTACAGGGTTTTCCCTCCATTTTATACACCTTAAGTTTCTCAGAATATTCTCCACGGTTAAAATTTATATCCCTATAATCACTTATAGTAGTTCCTCGATATTTTACAGCTTCTTTCAGTACTTCAGGAACAATATCAAAGAGTCTTTTGACTTCATCAGGAGAAAGTGAATTTGTAGGGCGGTTGGGTAACATTCTGGCTTTCCAGAGTATTTCATCAGCGTAAATGTTGCCAATTCCACTTATTTTTTCCTGGTCTAATAAAAAGATTTTAACTGCCTTACTGGAAGTAAATAATTTATTAATTCTCTCATAAAGGTAATCATCCCCTAATGGGTCGATTCCCTTCCTCAATTCGCTGGTATTATCCAATATTCCCACTTTCCCAAACCTTCTTATATCTGAGTAGAGTAAATACCCTTTATCTGTTTCCATATATGCCCTCAAGTGTGGAATTTCCTCATATTTTTCAGATATTTTAAACTTTCCAGTCATCCCCAGATGCCAAAATAGAATCTTGCCATTAGAAAGAAAAAGTAGTAAATATTTACCACATCTTCCAAACTTAACCAGGTAATTATTTTCTACAAATTTTCTGATAGTCAATAAATCAACTTGCCCACGCGTCAATTTTTGATCTCTAAGGTCAATAGTTTTAATTAAGGCTCCCAAAAGCCTCTCTTCTAAACCCAACCTGATAGTTTCAACTTCAGGTAGTTCAGGCATAATGTGAACACTCCCTAACCAATCAAAGATTGGATAGGGCTTCTATGGCTAATGCCAAGGCTCTGTGTTCCCAGAGCCAGAATATTTAAAGCAGAATTATGGTCACGAGAAGTTTCAAAACCACAACAGGAGCAATGATAAACACGGTCAGAAAGTTTTTTAACTTGCTTGTATCCACAATTACTACAAGTCTGCGATGTGTAGGCGAGATTTACTCTTACCAAAGTTCTATCGGCACTTTCAGCCTTATAGGAAAGATATTGAGCAAATTGACCCCACGCTACATCGCCAATATTCTTGTTGATAGACCTAAAATTGTTTTCTTTCATTTTGTTGATACTCAAATCTTCAATACAAATTACGCCAAAACGATCAACAAGTTTTTTTGCTTCCTGATGGCAAAAATTATTTCTCCTATTAGCAATTCTTTCGTGAATACGAGCAACAACCTTTCGTGCTTTAACCCTTTCAGGTGAACCCTTTTCTTGTTTGGACAACTTCCTTTGAACCTTTGCAAGAGCTTTCTGGTCTGTCTTAAAGAAATGAGGATTATCTATCTTTTCTTTGGTAGAAAGTGTAGCAAATCTCTCAAGTCCAACATCTATACCAACCGCTTTTTTGCTTTTCGGCAGAGGTTTAGGCTCTACTTCACAAGAGAAACAAGCATACCATTTATCAGCTTGCCTTCTGATAGTGCAGGTTTTGAGAGCCCTATCAATATTCCCCCTTAAATCTTGGATAGCCTGGTTTTTCACCAGATTTAACTCTGCGAAAGAATGCTTTGAAAGCAAGGTCAACCCGAACAGCAACATTTTGCAAAACTTGAGAATGAACAGAAGAAAGAGAAAGCCTTTCTTTTTTAAGTTTAGGAATAGATACTGCCTGGGAATGATAGTTAAGAGATTTCTTGTTTTTATCCCAGGATGTTTTTCGCTCTTCAAGGAAATGATTGTAAAGCCAGCAACATTCCTTAAACGTTTTGTTAAGAATGGTCTGTTGTTTTTTTTGTGGGGGAAAGTCTATATTTGTATGTTTGTCTCATATTTATATTATAGCATATTTTTGCTTAAAAGTCAGGGGGGTAATTCATCCCCTGCCAAATAAATTTGGAAGGGGTCTTCTTGCTTAGGTTAGATAAATTTTACTCTTTATAAAAGTTCTTTACAAACAATAGATGTTTAGGGTAAACTGAATGCCGTGGATGCACTTATCAAAGTTACCATAG
>QLUP01000121.1 GCA_018725485.1 Candidatus Lithacetigena glycinireducens
TGAGAGTAAAAGGTTGCTACTGCATAAATTTCTGTTTGAGATATATTGAGCGTTTTAGATATTTTGGCTAAGGACATTTCAGATAAAAATCCTTCTTTTTCTTGAACTTCCTGAAGAATTGGTATTAACTCGCTTCTTTCAGAGTAATCACCTGAAACTGTTTTTGTTTCTCCATCCATATTTAATCCTCGCTATTAAATTATAGTTGATAAGCAGTAAACTTATATATTATATATTAATTATATTTTATCTAAAATAATTTACTCCAGTTCTTGAGCAATACTGAACAATGGGACAATTCGAACATAATGGACTTACCGGAAAGCAGATATTCTGACCAAAGGTAACCAGTAATTCGTTAATTTCTAACCAGTATGCCTCTGGAACTACCTTCATCAATTCAACTTCAGTATCAATGGGATTTTTGGTTTTAACCAAACCTAATCTGTTGGTGATTCTGTGAACATGAGTATCAACAGCTATGGCAGGTATTTTGTATGCTCCGGATAACACTATATTAGCTGTTTTTCTTCCAACACCTGGAATTGATAGTAAGTCATCGATATTATCAGGTACTTTTCCTTGATATTTTGTAATTATTATCCAGGTTACTTCTTTTATAATCAACGATTTTTTTCGGTAAAAACCAACCGGATAAATGGTATCTTCAATCACTTTAACCGGCAATTGAATTATTTCTTCAGCATTTTTAGCCCGTGCATATAAACGGTTGGTGGCCTCATAGGTAACTGCATCTTTAGTTCTTAAACTGAGAAGACAGGAGATTAAGGTCCAAAAAGGATCATTTGTTTTTTCAATTACTGAAGAAATCATCGTTTGTTTGAATCCAGAAAGATGTATTTTAAGTGTATTCAAGATTTCGTCTAAATCATTTATAATCATCCCAGATATTATATAATATTAAACACATGGTACTAAGTGACTCTGAAATAAAGAAAAGACTTACCTCAGGTGAAATTATAATTAATCCCATAACCGATTGGGATATCCAGATTCAACCTTCATCAGTTGATCTCAGGTTAGGAAACAGCTTCATTGTTTATAAATACACTACAAATATTTTAGATTTAAAAAGTAATGATTTTTCCCAATACTATGATATTTTAGAAATTAATGATAATGAATCTTTTTTATTAATGCCCCATTCCTTTGTTTTAGGAACTTCTCTGGAATGGATTAAAGTTCCCCTTGATTTGGTAGCCAGAGTAGATGGTCGTTCTACCCTCGGAAGGTTGGGAGTCCTTATTCATGCCACCGCTGGATATGTTGACCCAGGTTTTGAAGGAAATATTACTCTGGAACTTTCTAATGCTAATGTGATGCCCATAAATCTATATCCTGGAATGAGAATCTGTCAAATCTCTTTTGAAACTCTATTTGGGGATGTTGAAAAGCCCTATGGAGTGAACAGGGGTTCTCATTATATGGGCCAAAAAGGAGTAACTCCTCCTTCTGTTTTCAATAAATTAAAATAAATGCCAAGAGTTGGAGACCTCCATCTTCATTCATTTTATTCTGACGGAGAACAGTCCATTGATTCACTCATTAATTTATCTTGCAGTGTCGGGCTATCATTTATATCTATCACCGACCATGACACTTTAGACCACCTTGATGATGAGAGTATGTTGCCTTCTAACAAAATCGAAATAATTGAAGGAGTTGAAATATCTACTCTTGATAATGAAGTAGAATACCATATTATTGGGTACTTCCTCTCTAATAAGAATGAAACATTGAAGAACCTTATACAAGATGTTTCCTGTTCCAGGGATGAAAGAATCAGGCAAATGGTGGAGAATTTAAATAAAAAAGGATTGGAAGTAGCTTTTGATGAAGTAAAAAGGAAGGCAAAGAAAGGTTTTTTAGCTCGCAACCACATAGCTGAAATTCTGCTGGATAGGGGGTACACTAAATCAATACCTGAGGCTTTTACAGACGATTTTATCAGTAAAAACAGTGAATCATATGTGGAACGGGTTCCAATACCACCGGATAAGGTAATCAACATCATTCGCTCAGCCGGAGGCGTGGCAGTATTAGCCCACCCTGGCAATACTCCAGGAATTATAGGTGGAGTTGGAATAAAGGAACTAACAATGTTAAAAGAACTTGGATTACAGGGATTAGAAGTATTTCAACCCAAACATAGTTCTGAAGATATAAAAAGGTATTTAAAACAAGCAAACAAATTAGGTTTAATAATCACAGGCGGTACTGACTACCACGGAAAGTATTCTCCTGATATTCAATTAGGTATGGTTAGATTACCGGAAAAATATCTGGAAACTCTTAAGAAACTAAAACAGTGATTTTATAATATCATTAACCAATTTTACCCATCTTTTTCCATAAAAAGTTGGATATTTATCTGATAATGATTTAATTAGTTCCTGTTCTTTTTCCATTTTTAACTTCTGTTCTAATTCTGTTTTCCATTTGTTAAACTCCGTAGTAGGAGGACCTTGAATATTATTTTTTTCAAAATAGTATTCCTTAACCTCCTCAGGAGTAGCAGTAATTACCCCTACTACTTTTTCTAAAACTTTTTTCCTGAGTAAAGCATTGGTTAACATTTTTTTATACCCGATTTCAGTTAATCCAAGATTTTGCAGACTATTGAGATACTTTTCACGAGATGAAAACTCTTTTATAAATTTATTAATAGCTTCATCTATCTCTTTTTGGTCAATGGTAATACCCAATTCCTTTGCTTTAAGAATTATTAATTTATCTTCTATAATCTTATTAAGGACCATCGCTTTTATTTTTTCCAGTTTGCTTTTTCCTTCTTCACCCTGAAAAGATATGCCGAAACTTTCAAATCTTTTTTTATAAAAAACAACCTGCTCTTCGACTTCATTTTTGGAAACAATTTGATTACCTATTACGATATAAGTATCTCTATCTATGATGAATGAATAGATAGCAAACGATGACGATATTAACACTAAAGATACAAATATCAGTAAAATTATGATGTATTTAATCTTCTTACTAATCATATATAATATAATAACATTATTTGTGTTTTATAATCCTACTTTAGGAGAGAGAGCATGAAGCAATTGAAAGCATTAAATATTATAATCTCCATATTTATTCTTACTACCTTAACACTTTCCGGATGTAAGGTTTTATTGCCAAATAAAGAATCACCTGTTGAAGGGAATTCTGCTCCAAGTTTTTCACTTAAAGATGGGCAGGGAGAAAGACATAATCTTAATGATTACCTGGGAAAAGTAATTTTGTTAGAGTTTTGGGCAAGTTACTGAATACCCTGTATAGAAGGCGGAGCCTTCTTTTCCACCCTTTATGAAGAATATAAAGACCTGGGTTTTGAGGTAATCGGAATAAATCTGGATACTCCTGATACAGCTAAAGCAATAGCTGATATGGAAGAATTCAAAAAAACCAGGGGCATTAATTTTAAATCACTATACGATCATGACCTTAAGGTTGCTAAAAAATACAATGTTAAAGGCATACCTGTTACTTTCTTAATTGACCGTCAGGGTTATATCAGAAAAATTTGGTTAGGATTCAGAATTCAATGGGCTCAGGAGTTCAGAGAGGAGATAGAAAAATATTTAAAGAGAAGTACCGAATAATAAATGTAGTACTGTTAGTTACTTTTTCTTATCTAATTATTTGGGGTATTAGTAGGGAAGAAGTAGCCATAGTTTTTCGAAATGCCATTTTAGTTTGTTTATCCTGTATGGGGCTAAAATAATCTGAAAGTGAATATATTATTTCGTTTCAGACACTTCATTCAA
>QLUP01000122.1 GCA_018725485.1 Candidatus Lithacetigena glycinireducens
GCTATCTAAAACCCTTGCACCCCGCGCATGCGGGCAACCAGCATTAGGCGTTGATAAACCAGGACCCCTAGCAGGAGGAATGCCATAGCTAAAATGAAAAGTATGGTTACTCCCTGCGCGAAAGTAAGAATTGTGCGAGAACCGAGTAATAAGTGTCGAATCAAATCTATTCCCCAAGTAAAGGGGAGGACTAAAGAAAACCATTGCAAAAATGGTGGCAGAATTGTTACCGGGAAGAATAAGCCACCTAGAAAAGGGGCAGCATTTCCTACTAAAGAAGCCAATTCATCCCCCTCCTTGAAAACCAATGTTAAGCCGAAAATGGCAAAGGTAAGGCCAAAAGAGGCAATAATTGATAGAAAAAATACAAACAAAGCCCATAGCACACCTAAAATCGTCATTTGAAAAATATTGAATAGGAGGGCAAGTAACAGAAGAGGAATGGACTCCATTGTCACCCGAACCACTCCCAGCATCGCCCATCCTAGAATATATTCCAGACCAGTAATTGGGCTTAAAAAGACATCCTCAAATTGTCCCGTCCGCATTTGATACCGGAGGATAAAAATAGTTGACCAGAGAATTTCTACATAATTCCAATAAACAACTCCTATAAGCAGGTAACCAATATAATTACGGATGCCAACTGCCTTGACAAAATTTTCCAGAAGACCCAATTGATCTCCATACCAAACGACAACTACAGCTGGAACGACAGTCAACAGAGGGAAAAAGAACGATCCCCACCAATCCAATTTGTACCTCCGACTAGAGAGAAGCATTGCCCGAAAAAGACTAAGTGTTCTCACCATACCTCCCAACTTCCCTCTATCCGCAGCCTTTTCTCGGCCCAATAGATAGCTACAAGCCCGATGAGCAGATAAAGCATAGTGGTACTTATCAAACCAACAAAAGAAGAACTAACTAGGTAAAGATTCCCATCCACCAACGCCCTACTTGCGCGAATGGCATAGGTCAGAGGAATAGTATAAGCTATCAGTTGAATTGATCTCGGATAAGCCTCAATTTTAGCCGTCTGGCCAGAGAGTAAGCCTAGACCTTGTTGAATAATAAAATTAATAGAAGCTAAGCGACGAAAAATAAGGACTAAACCAGCAAAAAAGATAGAGAAGGCAAACATGAAGACTCCACACAAAAGATAAAGTAGGAGCATAAGCCACCAGGCGCCCTGAGAAACACCAAGAAGTGCGAAAAAAACAATAGTGATAGCAGTGATATAGAGGCAGTCCACCATCAGCCAAAGACCCTTGCCAACTAAGAATCCGAGCAGAGAAAGGGGAGAAAGAGCGATATTAGCCATCGTGCCTTCCTCCCGTTCTTCTGAGAAGGCGTCACCTACCCCAAAGAAGTATTGATTCAGCCAGTACCAGATTAAAGAGCCCACCAGAACCCAACTTTCTAATGATGAGCTTAGGGATCGTGCGATTAGAACATAGGGGGCCAGCATAAAAAAAGGAGTCAAGCTACGGTTGAACCAGACAAAACGGTAGCGACTTTGTATCTTCCCCTCCTTCCAAGCGATATAGAGAATTTTACTCATGCTAAATACCTCCTTACTAAAGAATAGAGGTCGTCTTTTTCTATGCGAACTTCGCTTGCCCCCTGTTGGATCAACTGTAAGATTACTTCCGAGAGCTCGGCTTCTTCGGCAATTTCTTCAATCTCCCGATCGCCAAGCATCGCTCGAATTCGCACGACCCCTTCAAATTGGAACTTATTAAGAGGGCCATCAAGAACAATTTTTCCGTTCTTTAATAACAGAAAGCGAGCTTTAGCAGGTAGATTATGCAATACATGACTGACCATAACCACAGTCATCCCTTCCCGATTAAATTCCTCTAAAATAGCCAAAACTTCGGTAGTTGTCCGGGGATCAAGACCGCTTAGCACCTCATCAGCAAATAGAATCTCGGGTTTATGGAGCAGGGCTTTAGCTAGCATCAACTTACGTCTCATGCCGGTAGAATATCCTTCCACTAATTGATCCTGCTGGGACAAAAGACCAAGTCTTAATAATAGTTCTAGTGTCCGTTTCTGAATCTCATTCCTTTTAAGACCATAAATACCACCGTGAAAATGCAAGTTTTCCTTAGCAGTAAGTTTCCAGTATAAGCTACGGTCAGAGGGAAGCACGACACCAATCCGTGTAGCTAGTCTCTTCCACCCAGTTTTCACCGGTACTCCCAGGACTGTAATCTCTCCTTGATCTGGTAATAACAAACCTACCAAAAGCTTTAGCAAAGTGCTCTTACCAGAGCCATTCTCTCCTCCAATCACCACAAACATCCCTCGGGTAATAGTCAGATTAATTCCCAGCAAGGCTTCTACACTCTGCTTACCAGCTCGAAAAACTTTGGACACATTCCGACAAACAATAGTCTCTACCATTTAGTTCCCACTCCTTTTCACCCAAATATCAGGTTCAACAAAATCAATAGAACTTAAGATCTCCACCATCTTGGGAAGAGCAATTTCATGAAATCTTTGCCAGCAATCCTTTTTACATCCCTGGACATAAGCGTTATATTCACACCCTCCTCCGCAGACCGGAAAAAACCTACAGGAAGGACAGGTGTGATCACCCTTTCCTAACCCCAGAAATTTAGCGTGTCTGACAATGAAGAACTCTGGTTTTTCCATGACCTCATCTCGAGATGAGACTTTAAAACGCTCCAACCCAATTCCTGAGACACACTTATAGATTGAACCGTTAGGTCCAATTGCCAGGTCATATTCCTTATTATACATGCAAATAGATTCAGACATACAGGATATGATCTTTACTCCCTTATTAAGAGCAGTTTGGACAGCTGATAGATAAATCTCCGCATATGCTTCCGGATCAGAATCAGGAACTACCAGGATGACTTTCCATTCCGAGATTGAATATTAGACGATTATCTGGAGAATAAATCCAACTGCCCAATCGTGTCAATAATAATTCCAATAACTCACCATAATATTTCCAGTTTTGGCTGTCAATGACAGTATGAATTACTATTCTAATCTCAGTCTCTTCTAAGATATTCTTGACATTGGCTACAATTACCTCCCAAGTTCCCTGCCCTTCAGTATCCACACGCCTCTGGTTGTGAACCTCTGGTGGTCCGTCTAAAGTAATCTGGAGAACCCGGAACGGGTATTCTCTCAATATCCTGATTAGGTTATCATTACAGATTGTACCATTAGTAATTGCTCCGTATCTTTTCACGGGTAAATTCTTTTGTTTGGTTTCACTCAAAAGCTCTTCCACCTACTCTAAATTAAAAAAAGGTTCTCCCCCAAATAAAACTATCTGGAATTCTTTGGGTCTAAAAATTGAATGTAGTTGCTGCCAGAGATTAACTCGCTCTTTTGGTTGTAGAGTCGGAAAATTAAAAACTTCTCTTTGAGTCTGTTGCATACAGTAAACACACCGAAGATTACAATTGAAGGACAGGGCATCTGTGAGCACCAGTATTTCACTGTTGTAACGCAGTTTATTAAAGAGGTATAAAAGTAGAGACTCGGGGGGACAGAGATTTTGAGGTAAAACTAGAGATTCTTCAAGATGACGATATAACTCTGGGGATCTCGAATTCAGGTAGTTCATCTTATAAGAAAGTACTTCCTTTGGTCAATATATTATAAAAAAAGTAATGGCCATCTACTAATTCATTAGCCCCCTGCCCCAGTTCTATGACCTATTAGAGCGCCATTTTACAACGTTGACTTCCATTAGTACAGCCACCAGCC
>QLUP01000123.1 GCA_018725485.1 Candidatus Lithacetigena glycinireducens
CAGAAAAGTATTTGAAATTTTCTGAAAAAATAATCAATTTTCTGATTATTATCTGTGGATACTCTGCTATAGTTTTTTCTGTAGCTATCTTTGTTTACATTCTAAAAGAATCTCTTCCTTTTTTTAAACATTATTCCTGGCTTCAGTTTATAACCGGGTTTAACTGGTATCCAGTTTCAGAACCTCCCGTATTTGGCTTACTTCCCTTGTTAAGTGGAACCCTGATTGTATCTATGAGTGCTTCTATTTTATCACTTCCTCTCGGTCTGATTTTAGCCATATACATTTCTGAAGTAGCTCCCAGAAGTATAAAAAATGTTCTGAAGTCTTCCCTGGAGTTTTTAGTAGGGATACCAACAGTTATACTCGGAGCGTTAGCCTTAAAGTCAGTTGTCCCGTTTTTACGGACAGCTTTTAACCTTCCTACTGGGCTTACTGGACTGGCAGGAGCATTATTCTTAGCCCTTATGGCACTACCTATCATGGCCTCAATGGCGGAAGATGTCTTAGAAGCGGTAAATCCCAATCTTAAGGAAGGTTCTCTATCTCTGGGGGCAACCCGGTGGCAGACAATTAAGTATATTTTATTCCCAGTTGCTAAAAGTGGAATAATCGCTGCTTCTTTGCTATCTATTGGAAGAATTTTTGGTGAAACCATGGTGGTTTTGATGGTAACTGGAAATGCTCCTCAGGTGGTTTTTTCTTTATTAAAACCTGTCAGGGTTCTCACGGCAACAATCGGCGCTGAAATGGGAGAAGCAGTTTTGGGAAGCGTTCATTATCATGCTCTTTTTACCTTAGGGCTTATACTCCTGATATTTTCCTCGGTGGTGAATATCATCTCCTATTATCTTTTAAAAAAATGAAAGAAATAAACAAAGAGAAGATCGTATTTTCCCTTTTTGCAATAATATCAATTCTGGCTATTCTACCCGTATTTTTGATAATCATCTATATTATTTTTCAGGGATGGCAGGCTTTGAACCTTTCGTTTATTTTCTCCTTTCCTTCCCGAGGAGGAAGAGAAGGAGGAATATTCCCTGCAATTGTGGGAACATTTCTTCTTATTGCTTTTACTATGCTGTTATTTATGCCAATTGGTCTTTTAGCAGGGGTTTATCTTTCAGAATTTGCTTCCAAAAAGTTAGTAAAGGAGCTGGTAAGGATTGCTATCTGGAACCTGGGTGGTGTCCCTTCGATAGTATATGGTCTTTTTGGCTTATCCTTATTTGTTATAACCTTACGATTGGGCTCATCACTTATTTCAGGAGCTTTAACTTTAGGGATTTTAACCCTGCCAATCATAATTTCAGCTACAGAAGAAGCCTTGAGAATGGTACCTAACGATTATCGTGAAGGGAGTATCGCTCTGGGCGCTACCAAATGGCAGATGATAAGGACGGTTCTTTTTCCCTATGCCTTACCAGGAATACTAACAGGTGCTATCATTTCCATGGGGAGAATTGCTGGTGAAACAGCACCGATAATACTTACTGTAGCAGCTTTTTATCTGCCAAGGTTGCCAAAAACACCTTTTGATGAGACTATGGTGCTTTCTTATCACGTATTTATAACAGCGACTCAAGTACATGAGATCAGGGAAGAAATGATTTTTGGAAGTGTGCTAATGTTAATGTTAGTAGTTTTTTTCTTTTACTTTATTGCAATATATTTCAGAAATAGATTAATAAAAAGGAGATGGGGTTAAATAAAGATGGACATGGCTGTAGAAGTTACCAATTTACAGGTTTCCTACGGAGAGAAAAAGGTAATAAAAGATTTGAGCATTAAAATTGTCAAAAATAATATTACGGCTATCATAGGTCCTTCAGGGTGTGGAAAAACTACCTTTCTGAAAGTATTTAATCGCTTGCTTGACCTGATACCAGAGGCTTCAGTTTTAGGTGAGGTTAAAGTGTTAGGTGAAGAAATATATAACCATAATACCGACCTGGTGAAATTAAGGAAACAGGTGGGGATGGTTTTCCAGAAACCAAACCCATTCCCCATGAGTGTTTTTGATAATGTGGCTTACGGTCCTCGAATACATGGTATCAAAGATAGGTCATTGTTAAGGGACATTGTGGATACAAGTTTAAAGCAGGCTGCTCTTTGGAATGAAGTTAGAGATAATCTCGGTAAGTCTGCATTAAAATTATCAGGTGGGCAGCAACAAAGGCTCTGCATAGCCAGAGTGTTAGCTGTGGGGTCAGAAATAATACTAATGGATGAACCCTGTTCTTCGCTTGACCCTTCAGCAACTGCTAAGATTGAGGATTTGATGCAGGAATTAAAGGATAATTACACCATTATTATAGTTACTCATAATATGCAACAGGCAGCCAGAGTCTCAGATTTTACCGCTTTTTTATTGAATGGTGATTTAATTGAGTATGGACCTACGGTGGATTTATTCACCAGGCCAAAAGATAAAAGAACTAATGATTATGTAACTGGCAAATTCGGGTAAAGAGAGGTGTATAAATGGGAAGAGAAACTTTTATCATAAAATTAAAAAAAATGGAAAACGATATACTAGCTCTCGGCAGTAGAGTTGATTCAGCCCTTACTGATTCCATTGAGTGTTTGAAACATAGGGATAAAGAGCTGGCTAAGAAGATTATAGAAGGTGATGATGAGATAGATAATCTTTCTACCGCCATTGAATTAGAGGCTGCAACGCTTCTGGCTACTCAGCAACCAACAGGTGAAGACTTGAGATTTATTTTGTCTATACTTTTTATGAATATTGACCTGGAAAGGATGGCAGACCATGCAGTAGATATAGCTGAGATTACTACTGATATTGCTGATGAACCATTGCTAAAGCCACTGATTGATATTCCCAGGATGAAGGAAACCTGTTCTGAGATGTTGAGAGAAGCGATGGAAGCTTTTATCAGAAGAGATGCTGATCTGGCTTATAATTTAATAAAAAAAGACGACCTGCTGGATATATTAAATAATCAGATCTTTAGAGAATTATTGACATATATGCTTGAAGACCCGAAGAATATAAGAAGAGCAAACGCTTTGCTTATGATTTCCCAGCACCTGGAAAGAGTAGGAGACCATGCCACTAATATGGGTGAGAGGATTATTTACTTTGTCACGGGTGATTTTCTTAAGATAAACCCCCATAAACCAAAATATTAATGAATCCATACGATGATTATGACCAGTTAAATTCTTTTCCTTTTTGTGGAACTGACCGATTTCAAGCTTATCGCCTATTAGAGAGAGAACTCATGCGTTATGAAGGCGTAAGCTTAGAAAGTGCTTTAGAAGGAAAATTCATAGAAAATCAAGGGGGAGTTTGTTTTAAGGTAGGAAGGTCTGAGCCTATCAAATTACCTGAATTTAACTTCACCGCCGGGAAGTCCCCTTCCGTAAGGTAGGGGATGAAAGGCGGGAATTTGTGGTATAGTATAGCAGCGTCTACCTGCAGGCATGAGGTCGGAACACAAGTAACGCTTGGTAGCCCTGTATTCTGTAAAGCCGAAGGGGAGTGCCGAGCGGACGCAGTAGGGCGGGGACCGCCCGAATTGAGGCCTGTCTGAGGCACCGCAGGTTGCCATTGAAGCAGGAAGCCCCTCCCGTGAGGGAGTGGGTAGTTCACTCAAAGTAGAGTTAGGAAAGACCTAGCCTCTAATCTGACGCTATTATATGGTGTGGGGGTAAACGAAGAAATCAAAC
>QLUP01000124.1 GCA_018725485.1 Candidatus Lithacetigena glycinireducens
CAGTTGAGGCTGAAAAAGCTGACGGTTTTGACCCCAACTGGCTCCGCAACGCAGTAGAAGAACCCCTTGAAGAAGCCAACATTGAGATAGAAGAGGAGCCATAATAATTACAGACTCGATCAACCCAGCTCGGAAGCCAGCAGCATTCATAACTAGTGAGTGCCTATACAGGCTGAAGGAGTTAGGAATGAAGTTAAATATGTTCGAAAATGCTATTGACTCCATAAGACATGGGATTGAACACTTCATTATAGGCAAAAATGATCCTAAGAACTACAAATACAGTATCCATCATGTATGCAATGGAGTAGAACTGCTCCTAAAGCAAAGACTTGCTGATGAATATAAACTGTTGATCTACCAGAAAATTGAAAAGAAGGGGAGCAGTACTGTTGGAATTGACGATGCCGTTAAAAGACTTGCAAGGATAAATCCCACCATAATTAGAGAAGATGAGATCGAAAGAATAGAAAGAATCAAAAAGGCCAGGAACAGAATTGAGCATTATGGGGTAGATATATCGAAAAAAGACGCCGAAATGGTAATAGGTGACATAATACCGTTTTTAATTAGGTTTTTGAGGGAGGAATTTGGGAAGAATTTGAGGGATTTTTTGGATATGGAGCAATTTGACCAGGTATTATACATTGAGAAAGCATACAGTGAGGCCTTAAAAATTGCTGAAGAAGAGGCCAAAGAAAAAACATATGAACACAAAGCGGGCTACCCTAATCTCAGATTTTGCCCTTGGTGCTATCATGAAACGTTTGTTATGGATCCCGAGGATGCAGTAGGAAAATGCACCATGTGCGACAAGGTATCAGAGCTAGCTACATGCGATGTATGTGGTAGCATATTTTCCAAAGATGATGTAGATGCTGAGGTCATTGAAGGACAAAACTATACTTGCCCAGATTGTATGGCACATTACAGAGCGCTTATTGAAAAAGATTAACAGAACAAACACGCCTGGACTATGAACTTGGAGCATTCAGCGCCAAAACTAAGAGGCCTGGGCACTATAGAGAGCCAAAATATTCTCGATCTTTAGTAGGTTTACGATAATCAACAAACTTTTTGTCGCACGATTGAGCGAGAAGAGAACTTTAGCAGAAGTAATCTGGAGCTATAGGTAAACTCAAAAATTATGAATTAAATAAGGCAGCGGGAAAATGAATGCTATTTTTGAAGTAAGCGAGAAAGAAATTGAATCCCTGGATCCTCGCTCCTTTGTGGATGTAATGAATCACTTGTTGAGAGCAGAGGGAGATTCTTTGAGGATCTCACAAGACAAAATTCAGACTGACCTAAATATTTCTGCTCCAGACCAAGGGATCGACGCTCGGGTTGAAGCACCTTCTAGTATTCCGAAGGCGTGGATACCAAGAGGCTTAAGTGTATGGCAATTCAAGGGCCTAAGTAGAATTGACAAAAGAGTTCTAACGAAAGAGTTCAACAAAGCTGGAGTGCAATCAACAATTAAGCAGGGTGGAACTTATTGTTTTGTTATTTCAAAAGGATATGGAACAAGAATACGAAAACACTGTGATCAGTTAGCTGAGCTGTTCAAGACATCTGGTTTGGCTCCAAAATTCAAGATTCTTGAGGCAAATTGGATTGCAGATCTGGTTTCAAGGCATCCTTCTATCACTCTAAAGTTTTTTAACTACCCAATGGGTGGGCTTGTGTCCTTTGAGCACTGGTCAAACGCTGGTCTTCATCGGATTCCTTTTGTTGCTGATCCAGAGCGAGAGCGGGTTATCGAAGAGATGAGGGAGAAAATTAGAAGCGATTCTAAGTTTGTCTTTCGAGTGCAGGGTCCTGCAGGCGTTGGGAAAACGAGGTTGGTTCTGGAAATTTTAAGAGAAAAGGGATTAGCGGAAAGAGTTGCTTATGCATTGGACCCATCCCAAGTGCCTCGTGAATTCTTCACCTGGCTTAGACATAAGAAACGAGCTAGTTGTGTTTTGGTTATTGATGAATGTGGGCCTGAAGTGAGTGACAAGTATAATATGGCGGCGGAGCAGTGTGAAGGTCGATTAAAGTTAATCTCGATTGGCAAAGGCCCAAAACAATCTACAGGAATCCTTTACCCAGAAGGTATCTATTCGCTTGATGTTTTAGGGGAAGAAGCACTTATAAATGTGCTGACAAAGGCTTACCTAAATTTGCCTAATGAGCAGGCTAGAATGATCGCTCGTTTGAGTAGCGGCTACGTTAAAATAGCCGTTGCTTTAGCGAAAGGAGTCTCACAACGAGCTGGTGCCGTCGATATTCAAGAGCTCATTAGAACCGATGACATTCAAAAGATACTTCAAAACATTCTGCCAGATGAGAATATGCGAAAGGCGATGAAGGCTGTTGCCTTTCTTACCCGTGTGGGATTTGAAGGTGACGTTGCAGATGAGGGAAGAACAGTTGCCAGATTCATTGGAATTCCATGGTCTGAACTCCAAGATATTGCTCATCAAATGATAAGGGAAGGATTTGTTGTTAGGCAGGGTCGCTATAGATATGTAACCCCACATCTTCTTGCAGTCTGGTTGGTTGCTGAAGTTTGGGAAGCTCGTGGTGAAGATGCAATCTCTCTTTTTGGCGAATTGCCGAATCTTCGGAGCCAAAAAGCAATGCTAGAGCGGTTAGCGGATTTGGGAGATAATGATAAAGCTCAACATGTGGTCAGTGCTCTTCTTTCCGAAGACGGTTTGTTTCCAGATCTTGGAAGCCTAGATGATGATTTTAGATCAGAAGTTTATGGTATTTTAGCTGTCGCCAATCCCCAGGCTGGCATTGCGGCACTTGATAGAATTCTGAGCGGCGTTTCAAAAGAAAAACTATTGCTTTTTAAGAAAGGGCGACGCCACGTAGTTTGGACTTTGGGAAAGCTTGCTTGGTTGCCCGAAACCTTCTTTGATGCTGCGGAACTCCTCTTGAAACTTGCTGAGGGTGAAAATGAATCATATTCAAATAATGCCACTGGAGTGTGGATCGGTCTCTTTAGAACACATCTAGGAGGGACAGCAGTTCCTGCATCGGAGCGTCATAGACTTATTGAAAAGGCTCTTAGAAGTTCCGAAATTGATATTCGAATCTTGGCAATCCGTGCTATTAGTGCGGCGCTCGAAACTTGGGAATCGCGAGGAGCTAGCGGAGAATATCAAAGGGGTCGTTTGGTTCCTCCTGAATGGCACCCTAGGAATTTGGAAGAAGATCAGCTTGTTCGAAAATCGGCATTGAAACTTCTGGTAAAAGGTTTGCAGCTTGAAAATCCAAGAGTTGAAGAAGAGGCGAGAAAAGTATTGTTTGGTTCAGCAAGAGGGCTAATAAAAATGGGGTTGTTTGAAGATATTTATGAAATTGTATCCTCGCTGAATTTTAAAAGCGATGAACAACGACAGGAAGCGAGACAAAGCCTTGTAGCTATTCTGAGATTTGAAGGCAAATATCTAACAAATGAACAGAAGGAGAAAGTGGAGAGTCTATACAAGAAAATTGTTGGAGAAACATTTCATGATAGATTGCATCGTTGGGTAGGGAAGAGAACCCCAGGCGAGTATTTCATTCAAGAAGTAGATCATGGACCGCCGCCTGAGGAGAGAGCTGCTAAGCTCGCTGACGAAGCATACAGAGAACCGGATTTGC
>QLUP01000125.1 GCA_018725485.1 Candidatus Lithacetigena glycinireducens
GAATGAATCTCTGGTTATTAGGACCTGGCTATAGTGTTTTACAAGACCTTGAAGAAGAATTTGGTCCACCTACACAACAAGAACAACACCTATACAGACAACCAACTCCGACTATGGAAGAACTGCAACAACTAAGAGGAGAGACAACTTTAAGGTAGGATTATGAAAGACTTATTAATCAGTTTAATCCCATTTGTTTTAACTACACAGAGTAAAATTCATATGAACTGGTCAAGAATCTTAGAAGCTGTTATAATAGCGTTAATCGGCGGGGCTATGGCTGGATACATAGCAGTAAGGGAACTTACCGTTAAGTTTGAAATGCTGAACAAACAGGTAACGGCAATCGAAAATAGGGTAGAAAGGATTGAAAACCTATTTATCACAGAGCGAAACAACAAGTGAAGTGACACTTTTAGACATCTGGAACAAGGCTACATCAAAAGAGAGAGCCGAATTCATGGCAAACATCTGCAAAACTCACAGCGCTCTGATATGTCCCCTAATAATAGAGCAGAGCAATTGCAAGGCAACATGGATTAAACAGTATCTGTTTAACAATGACAAGTCAACAAAGTAAAAGGAGGATAACAACATGCTACCAATAATAGGCGCAGTAGTAGGGTTTTTAGGAAGTGTAGTGCCACAGGCTATGAAACTTTATCAGGACAAGAAGGATAAAGAACATGAATTGAAACTGCTTGATTTACAGATGAAAGCACAAGCACAGGGGTTTACACAAAGACTTGAAGAAATAAATGTTCAGGCGGATGTTGAGGAGAGCAAGGCACTCTATAAGCATGCAGAGGTAACGCTTTCTGGTGTTAAGTGGGTAGATGCCGCGTTGACATTCCTTACTTCAAGCGTTAGACCCATTATAACTTACAGTTTTTTTGGTCTTTACGCATGGGTAAAGATAGCCATGTATCAGAGAGAAGGGGATATTGTAAAAATCTGGACTGAATATGACTTGGCGCTGTTTTCTACTATCATAGCCTTCTGGTTCGGTTCAAGATCTATGCAGAGGTTTTTTAAGAAGTAATGAAAAAGCATAGACGTGTTACACAACGTGGGTTAGAATTTATAAAAAGATGGGAAGGTTTCAGCCCTGTGCCTTATTATTGTTCTGCTGGGGTGAGAACTATCGGATGGGGCCACGTTATAAAGCCCACAGAGACGCTTTTAAGGGTATCTGAGCAGGAAGCTGAGGCTTTGCTTGTCCAAGACTTGTTTGTTGCGGAGAGAGCGGTTCTCAGGCTTATACGAGTGCCGTTAACTGACAATCAGTTTGATAGTTTAACATCTTTTACTTTTAATGTTGGTTCAGGCGCTTTACAGCGAAGCACATTAAGGGCAAGGCTTAATCGGGGGGACTATGATGTGCGGGAACAATTTTTGAGATGGATAAGGGCTGGCGGTAAAGTGATTAGAGGATTACTTAGACGGCGGATAGCAGAAGCAAATATGTTTGAAGGTGGTTAACAATTTTGCCAAGAAGCCCCTTCCTATCTTTAATAGGGAGGGGAGTGTTCACTGTTCAATAACTTCAATCTCATATAAGTATGGGACTTCAAAGGGATGGTTCTTCTTCCATTTCTCATAATCATTCCCTGATAAAGCATCTGTCATTTCTTTATACATATTATTTACCCTCAAAGGCTTGTTTTCTTTCTCACAAAATTCTTCAATGTGTTTATTGCAGAAAATATCCCTTCTTGCATATTCGGCAACAATTTTGTCTCTTGCTTTAAATAACTCCCGCTCTGCAATTTCCTTTGTGGCATATACCGCCTTAATAGAGTTTTCTTCATAATCTACTATCCCTACAATCCAGACTTTCATTTTTACCCCCTTTTTCTTTTTCTTGTTTCCTCGTTTCGTTTAATCCTTTTTAGCTTGTTTTTAGCCGTCCTCGCCCTCTGTTTGATATACTTGCCTGTTGCCTTGTTATGAACTGACCGCTTACCTTTATGAGCTGCCATCTCCTACCACCTTTTAACCCTATATACCACTTGTTTCTTCGGGTTGCTTAAATATATCTTGGAATTAAATATTCTTCTAATACAATAACTCCTTACCAGCGATATGATTGTGAACCAAAACCCGATTATAAAATTATCGCTCAGTGGAATGTGGATGTTGAAGAAAGGGAAGATGGCAAGCTGGCTCAACACAGCCACTATATAGCCTACAATCACATTTGTTATGCTTTCTACAAAGCTATGTTTTCGTGTTTGCATCAAACAACCTCGCTATCTTATTGGAAGTTCTCGCTGAATATCAGAACAGCGTCTTAACCTTATATCCTCATATCCAAGTTCTATGCCTTGCCCTACCCTGTTTAGTCTGTCTGCAACTCTCAGGGTGGTGCAACTTCCCGCAAAGGGATCAAGCACAACATCGCCAGCCCTTGTTGAACAGAGGATTAACCTTTCCACAAGTTTCTGGCTAAAGGGGGCATAGTGGTCTTCGTGCAAGCCCTCAATGAACGGCGGAAACAAATCTGTTTCAGTAAGAATTTGACTTTTTAATGCCTTGATATAGCCCTCTGTGCCGAGTTCATTAATTGCCTGTCTGTGTGCATCAAGATAAAGGTCTAACCATATATTGCCGGGATTTTTGAACAAGCAATTTTCATCACCAGCTCTTTGTTTTTCTCTATATGTTGAATCTCCAGCATTTATGCCCCCACCTTCAATATGCCCGCCACCGCACATCTCATCTGCCTTTTTGCCTTCATTGTCATATTTGGTTCTATGGTATCTCGCTCTTGGACTGCCCATAGTTTCTGCGTCTTCTGCATGAATTTTAGTTGTTCCTTCTTCATCCCCATAAACAGCCTTAAATTTCTCCGCCAGCCTTCTTTGTGCATCTGTATCCAGACTACCCCCCTGTTTTTTATAGTCGTCTGCCTTGCCATCGTGAAATACCCTTAAATATCTTTGTATTGTGTTTTGCTTGACGGGTTCACGGACAGCGTTAAGGTTAAAGTAGTATTTAGGGTTCTTTGTCGCAAAAATAATTGTCTCTGATTGAGAGGAAAAACGGTCCTGAACAGATTCAGGTAACGTTCTTGTCCACCAAATTTTATTTCTTATTATCCATCCAGCATCAGACATCGCTATCATAATCCTTTCGGGAATAAGCAACAATGATTTTCTTTTAACTCCGAAAGTAGTGTCTTTTGGCATGTGGGAGTGGAGTTCGCTGTAATCGTAATACTCTGTATTCTTTCCAAGACCTTGAAACTTTGCTCCTCTGCCCATATTAGACCCGGCGTATTTATCATCTATCACGATTGCAATTATCCCATCATCTCTTAACACCCTCCACGCCTCTTTTAGCCACAGCATAGTATGTTTAATATATTTATCTGGAGTTTCCTCTCTGCCGTATTGCCCGGTCCAATCGCCAATTTTGACATCGGGAATTTTGTAAGTTCTACACAAGTAGTATGGAGGCGATGTAATAATTGCCTGCACGGATTCGTCCGCAATATCCCAT
>QLUP01000126.1 GCA_018725485.1 Candidatus Lithacetigena glycinireducens
CATTCAACCAATTAGCACAATTTTTTTTAACCTTCCTTTTTTAGCTCCCTGTTTAAAGCAGGTTCCTGTTCCAGTTTTTAACTGCTATGCTTGCCCCCTGGCATCTGGTGCTTGTCCTATTGGAACCCTTCAACATTTTTCTGTTTTAAAGATTTTTCCTGTTTATACAGTTGGGCTATTAGGTTTTGTCGGAGCTCTTACAGGAAGGTTAAGTTGTGGATTCCTGTGTCCCTTTGGATACTTTCAAGACTGGATATATAAAATTAAATCCAAAAAGCTTTTTCTTCCACATAAACATTTCCTAACAAATATAAAATATCTTTCTTTGTTAATCTTAGTAATAATTATTCCCTATATCACAGGTGAACCCTGGTTTTCTAAACTTTGTCCTTTGGGAATGATACAGGCAGGTATCCCTTTAACTATTATTGACCAGAGTTTAAGAAGTTTAATTGGACCGCTTTTTTACTTAAAAATAATAATACTTGTTGCTGTAGTTGCAGCTGGTATAGTAATTGAAAGATTCTGGTGTCGTGTAATATGTCCACTTGGAGCTATTTTTGGTTTATTCAACTCTACCAGTCTTGTTAAAATGAAACTAAACCAACAAAAATGCAGCGATTGCGGAATATGTGTAAAAATATGCCCTGCACATATAGATATTGGTAGAGAAGCTAACTCACTGGAATGCATCCGCTGTTTGAAATGTTCTTCCAAGTGTAAGAATATAACTTTTGACCTACACTAAATTATCTGGTGTTCGGGAAATAATAAGTGTATTTCTCTTTTAGCACTATCCTGAGAATCTGAGGCATGTATAGCATTTTTGGGTAATCCTTCACCAAAATCTCCTCTTATAGTGCCGGGTAAAGCCTTTTCAGGGTTGGTGTCTCCGCAAATAGACCTTAAATTTTTGACTGCGTCTTCGCCTTCAAGTAAAAGTAAAACAACCGGACCGGAAGACATAAACTCAATCAATCCAGGTAAAAAAGTTTTTCCTATATGCTCCTTATAAAGTTCATCGAGAGTGTTTGTTGATAAATAAACCATTTTTATATCGGTAATGGTTAACGAACAATTTTCTATTTTACTTACAATTTTACCAATCAACTTTTTTTCAACTGCATCTGGTTTGATAATTCCAAGCGTGGTCTCTTTCACTTATTATTAAATCTCCTTTGATAAAATAGTATTTATTATTATAATTATATAATGAAGAAAATTATAATATTGTTTTTGATTTCTATTATCTTTCTTAGCGGATGTAGGGAAGAAGAGGAAAGAAAAGTTTATAAAACCAATACAGTTCCTTATTATCTGTATATATTTAATGATAAAATATTTGCTATTGGTGAAAACAGGTCTGGAGACCTATCCTGGTCAGTTATAGAGATTCATAATGATGGTTTCCTTGAGTTAGTTGTCTTAAAAAACCCTCCCCAATTTCCCATTTTGATAAAGGAAAATCTCTTTATTTTTGGCGATAACATAGGAATAAATCTGGTTAACAGACAGACCTTTAATCTTCCATGTCCAGAAGGTGTTCCCAGTATAGTATTGATGGAAAACGATACTTTAGTTGCCCAGTTTTCCCAAAAAATATGGTTTTTTCAGGAAGATACAAGTAAAGCCATTGCTATTCCAGAAGATTTCAGCCTTATTAATATTAATAAGGAGGAAATGGTTTTTTTTGATAATAAACAAACCCTGTACTTTACCGATAGAGATTTTAACATAATCAGAGAGATGGGAATTCTCATCAACCGGGATGAGAAAAACTATATATTAACCATGAATCCCCGAGAAGGATTCGCCATAAGCAGCCAGGGATTAACCAACCTTTATTTCTATTTAACAAACCAGCTAACTACTATTAGTATTAATGATGGCATTAAAGATATACTATCTACCCCTGAGGGGGCGGTGTTAATAGGCAAAAAAGTATATTTATTGGATCTTCAAGGCAACTACAAATCAGTTTATACGCCAGATAATCAATACCAGTATTATGGTAAATCCTTTGATGGAGAAACAATTAAGATGTTATTTGCCAATTCCCTGTTAAACAAATCGTTTGTTTTATCTATATCTAAAGATAAAAAAGCAAGTATCAGGTATTACAAAGTAAAATACACTTCGCTTGCTCATAATCAGGATATGGTAGTCTTAGGTTCTGAAACCGAAATAATTCAGATTAATAATCGTATTATAATAAACTAAAGGAGGTATTAAAATGAATGAAAATGAAACTGATAATGTTATAAACGAAAATAATGACAATGGCAGTGTTAATGAAGAAACTAATTTTGAAGTTGTCCGGAAACCTGTTCCAATAAAAACTACAAAGACTATAACTGATCCCTTAAAAAGATTAACCTTGTATGTTTTTATTGCAGGTTTGTGCGGAGTTCTGGCAGGTTCTTCTTTAACCGGGTTTTACCTTTTAAAATACCAACCAACTTATGTTTTCCAGCAACCAACTTATAAGATTGAAAGTGCAGTTTACGAGGAAAGCTCTGCCATTATTGATGCCATTGCTAAAACCAAGGAAGCTGTAGTCAGCGTGCAAACAGTAAGATTAGAGGAAGACTTTTTCTTTAGGGCCATACCTACAAGAGGGGCTGGTTCTGGTGTATTAATCAGCCCTCAGGGTTTAGTGGTTACCAATAACCACGTAGTTGAGGGAGCTACTCAAATTGAAGTGGTAACTTTTGATGGAGAAAAATATGAGGTAGATATAATAGGGAAAGATGCTATTTCGGACATCGCGGTTCTCAAAATAAAATCACCAGATGGTAAATCCTTTCCTTATGTAAAGTGGGCTGACTCTAACGTTGTAAAAGTTGGTCAAAAAGTCATAGCAATTGGAAACCCCTACGGACTTTCTCACACCGTGACCACCGGTGTAGTAAGCGCAATAGACCGCGCAATTGAAGTTAGCAGTGGAAGATTAATTGTGGGATTAATACAAACAGATGCCGCTATTAATCCAGGAAATAGCGGTGGACCCCTGATAGACCTTAACGGTAATGTGCTTGGTATAAACACAGCCATTATTGAGGGTGCTCAAGGATTGGGCTTTTCTGTTTCCTCTAATGTTGCCCTGAAGGTGACCGAAGATATTTTAACTTTTGGTGAAGCTGTCTGGCCCTGGTTAGGCATTTCCGGGCAAACAGTAGATGACACTATATCTAAAAGTGAGAATCTTGGAATTAATTATGGGGTTATTATAAGGCGAATTGAAAATAATACTCCTGCTTCGCAGGCAGGCTTAATAATTGGTGATGTCATCATTGCTATAAATGAAAGAAGAGTTACCAATATGAACACCCTGACATCAATAATAAGAAGTTACAGGGTTGGTGATGAAATAGAGTTAAAAGTTTATAAAGTGGGAGGTGATATAGTTAGAGTAAAAGTAACACTTGCTAAGAGAAGGGGGTAATTATAAGTGTAGTCGCACCAGGACCTTAAAAAAGTAACTCAAAGATGTACATT
>QLUP01000127.1 GCA_018725485.1 Candidatus Lithacetigena glycinireducens
AAACTCTTGGAATTATCGGAAAATTAGGATGTGGTAAATCAACTTTATTAAACTTAATTCCCAGGTTGTATGACCCCCAAGAGGGAGAAATATTTATTGATATAAAGAGTATCCCGCTCAAATTGCCTCGGAAAAGTATTGGTTTTGTCCCCCAGGAAACCTTCCTCTTCTCAGACACCATAAGAGAAAATATTACTTTCAGTAATCCACTTAGCTCTCTGGACTCTATTGAGGAAGTCTTAAGAAACGCACAATTTTACGATGATATTGTTTCTTTCCCGGAAAAACTGGAAACTGAAATTGGAGAAAGAGGAGTTACCCTATCAGGTGGTCAAAAACAAAGAGCTACCATTGCTCGAGCCTTACACATAAACCCCAAAATACTGATACTTGATGATTCCTTTTCTTCCTTAGACATGCAAACAGAAGAGAAGATAATTAAAGCAATTACTGAATACAACAAACATAAGGGTTGCACAACCCTGATAGCTTCTCATCGGGTTTCCTGCCTGAAACATTCAGATAATATAATCGTTATTGACAATGGCAGGATTATTGAATCAGGAACACAGGAAATCTTAACTAAACAGGATGGTTTATATGCCCATCTTTTCGAGCTTCAACAGCTGGAAAAGGAGGATAATAGCTCTTATGAAGAACCTTAAAGAGTTTGACCTGGAGAGAAAAGCTCCCGACTTAGTTCTCTTGAAAAGACTTTTCTTTTTTGCCAAACCTTATTTTAAAACAATGCTAATTGCGCTATTGCTTATCATTATGTCTACCTTTACCGACCTGGCAATTCCCTATATAACCAAATAAGTATATAAATCCCTATAAAAATATTGAAGGGGTTCCTTACTATCTTCTAAGTGAACAACACCTGGATGAAGTTAAACAACATTACCCTGCACTATATCAGTCTCTCGAAAATAAGTTGATAATAAAAAACGATACCTACCTATTAGAACAGAAGTTTATGGTAACCCTGAAAACGGACGACCTATCCAGATTAAGAAAATACGATCTTTTCAATATTACAAATATTTCTCTCTTGTTTCTAACTTTGATTATTATTAATTTCCTGCTCAACTATGGTCATGTATTGTTATTAAGCGCTGCCAGTCAAAGAATAATCTATGATTTAAGGGTATTCATCTTTTCACATCTACAGGCATTACCTTTTTCCTTCTTTGATAGAAACCCGGTGTTCAGTAATGTCATAATCACTACTATTAAAGATATCTTGCTGGTTGCAGGAATCATTACGATTATGTTTATACTTAATAAAACTTTAGCCATTGTTTCTATTTCGCTGTTTCCAATATTAATAATCCTTACCATCGCTTTTCGGCTTAAAGCACGGGAAATATACCGCAATGTAAGAACCCTATTAGCTCGGATAAATGCTTACCTGGCAGAAAACATATCTGGTATGAAAACTATTCAATTATTTCTCAGGGAAGAAGAAAACCTTGAAAGATTCAAAAAAATTAATAACCTCTATTTCCAGTCAACCATGAGAAATCTTAAACTAAACTCAGTTTACAGGCCAGCAATAAACACCTTAAGCTCGTTTGCTTTAGCCCTTATTGTCTATTATGGGGGTAGAGAATTTCTAAAAAACAGAGTTGAGATAGGGATGTTATTTCTTTTTTTCTCCTATGTGCAAACTCTTTTCCGCCCCATTCAGGATATTGCAGAAAAATACGACATATTACAAAGTGCCATGGCTTCCACTGAAAGAGTTGTAGGTTTGCTTAATGAGCCTATTCCTATAACCAACTCCAGTAATCCCATCAGGCTTGATTTAGCAGAAGGTTCTATTGAATTCAAAAATATATGGTTTTCTTATACTAACGATGAGTGGGTACTTAAAAATGTCTCTTTTAAGATACATCCAGGTGAAAGTGTCGGTTTTGTGGGAGCTACCGGAGCAGGAAAAACATCAATTATCAACCTGCTTTGCCGCTTTTATGAAGCCCAGAAAGGCGAGATACTTATTGATGGGATAAACATCAAAGACCTTACTTCGAAAGACTTGAGGAAAAACATCGCTGTTATTTTTCAGGATGTGTTTCTTTTTGCTACAGATATTAAAGAAAACATTCGTCTTAACAACCGTGATATTTCTGATGAAGAAGTTCAAGCACACCTGTTCATTGAAGAGTAATAAATATGAAGAAAGAATGGAAGAACGAGGCATCACCCTTTCTGCAGGTCAAAGACAGCTCATTTCTTTCGCCAGGGCACTGGTCTTCAATCCCAGAATTCTTATTCTCGATGAGGCAACTTCCAATGTTGATTCTGCTACAGAAACACTCATTAGCGACGCCATAAAGTTGTTGAGATTGGAACTCATGCAGAATTAATAGCGAAAAAAGGCTTTTACTTAATGTTCAGAAACTTGATTAAGTACCAAGATAAAATGTTATTATTAACATCATAATTATTTTTGACTCATAGGAGGTTTGGCATGAAATTTTATATATCGGTAGATTGGGAAGGAATATCGGGCGTGGTATCCTGGGAGATTCAGGATGATATCAAATCTCCTTCCTACATGGAAACCCGTCACAGGATGACCAAAGAGGTTAATGCAGCAATAGAAGGTTTATATGAAGGTGGAGCAACTTACGTTTTAGTCAATGATTCTCATGGCAATATGACTAATCTTTTAATAGATGACCTTGATTCCCGAGCTGAGTTAATTATGGGAAGCCCCAAACCCTTTTCCATGGTAGAAGGGTTAACCTCTGATTTTAATGGAGCATTGTTACTTGGTTACCACCCCAGCGCTGGAACTTATCATGGAATTATGGACCACACTTATTCAGGTTCTTCTATTTACAAAATTAGAGTTAATGGTGAGCCCTTTTCAGAAGGTGACTTAAACGGTAGTTTTGCTGGCTCTTTGGGCGTTCCAGTTATCCTGGTTTCGGGAGATAAATCTGCAGTAGATTCCTTAATGCTAAGGTTCAAGGGTTCGCTTGGAGTAATCAGTAAGGTTGCCCTGGGAAGAAACACTGCTCGCTTGTATCATCCCACCAAAATTTACGAGGAATTAAGGAAAAAAGCAAAGGAAGCTGCCAAAAACTCAACTTACTTAAAACCTTTTTGCCCGGATTTTCCCATAACAATTGAGATTGACTATACCACAACTCAGAAGACCGATATAGCTTCAATTCTTCCCGAGGCGGAACGAATTGGACCAAGAACAATAAAAATAGTTTCCCCGGAAATGCAAACCGCTTTTAGAAGAATGCTGGTTTTAATAAGATAATTATTTTAAAGTTTGGTGATTGTTATTTTTAGAATTATTTAAATAAGCTTCGGTAAGGTACCGGTGAACCATCCGGTGGCTGTTGAAGTAATGAGATATCTTGCCAATAGAATTTTTCATAACTTTAACCCACTCGTTATGCTTATAGTAAAACATGGGTAAAATTATATA
>QLUP01000128.1 GCA_018725485.1 Candidatus Lithacetigena glycinireducens
CCTCTTTATTCCGCTTCTGATGGATGACCAAGAAAAACAGAAGCAGGGGCTAAGAGAACCAATAATGCGCAACAGAGAAGGAGAGCCCCAATATCATGAGAAATACATTTTTAATACTGTAAATGGAATCCCCACAATTCCAGGGAGCTCTATAAAAGGGGTAATTCGTTCCGTAGCTGAAGCAGTATCAAACTCTTGCTTAACATTTTTTGAAAAAGATAAAAATACTAATTATAGAACTTATTCGTCTCAAAAATTTAATTGGGACAATGGGAGGCATATTACCGTTCGTACTCCTTTCAGTTTGGCAGACAACTTTTACCCCTGTACAGATATAAATAACCTTTGTATTACCTGCCGGCTTTTTGGATTCCAGTCACCAGAAAAGTCTTTCCAAGGCAAAGTAAATATTTCTGATGCCCAAACAAGAGATGGATACAAATACCTTGATTGGATTACCTTAACTGAACTGAGTAGCCCCAAACCTCATCATAAGGCGTTTTATACTCTTCCTTCTGACCTTAACAAAATTGCAGGAAGGAAATTCTATTTCCACCATAAGCCAAATGCTCCAATTTTGACTTCTGCTGAAAAAACCCACCGTAATTCTACTATGAAACCTATAGCTGATGGTGCAGTTTTTGATCTCAAAGTAACATTTACTAATCTTGCCGATAATGAATATATTTTGCTCCTTTACAGTTTTTTTCTACAAGATGGGGTATGTCATAAAATTGGCTATGGAAAACCAGCTGGGCTTGGAAGCGTTAAGATAGAACCAATCAAACTCGCTCTTTTTGATATTGAAAAGAGATACAGAGGATTTATAACTAGTGATAAAGGGGGAAGGGAGGATGAAGAGTTAAAAAGATATATAGAAGATCAGACAGAACTCTATCGGAAAGATTCTTCTAAGAATCTTGAGGAGTTGAGAAGGATTTGGAAATGGCCAGGAATTTACGACATACAATACCCAGATTTTAGAAATTGGTTTTTAAAAAACCCAAATGCGCCCATTTCAAAAACACCATAGAAATGAAGAAACTAATTTTTACATTAGCTGGTATTTCGCTACTGGATAAAAATAAGGGGCTTCTGGGAACTGGAGCTAACTTTGAAGATAATCTACGCCATATTCAAAACTGTCAAAACATAGATGCCATAATAGAAAAGAATAACATTTTAGGGAATCTCAAAAAAGAAGTATTAAATGCACTAAAGAACAAAAGCCTACTCAATAACTTTACTCAATTCTCTGCAGAAATCTCCAGCTTGCATAAACTTGAAGCCTTAAGTAATGAAGATGATAAAATAATTTTTCTTGTAACTCAAACGCCCGATTGCGCCCTCTCTACAACTATAAATGGGAAATTTATTATCTATAAACGAGCGAATAATGAAGATTGGGATTCAATAACTTTTAAGAAATCTGGGGATACATTTGTGTGTGTTAATAACGTGGAAATCAAGATTATAGATGGTTTGCAGACCAAATATGGGAAAATATTTGCCTCTCAAGGCATTGAGAATCTCTTTTCTTTTGTATCTAATGTAATGGAAAAAGAGGCACCTTTTTACGACGAGATTATACTCAATATAACAGGTGGATTTAAAGGAGTCGTACCTTATCTTACACTTTTTGGCATGCTCTATCAGGAAAGAGAAATAAAGGGTAGAAAAATTAAGCCCTTGATTAAATATCTCTATGAAGAATCAAGGGATATCATCACTCTTCCTAATTTGCCTATTGACTTTGATCTACCAACTTGGCGGGATTACCGCGGGCTCATTATGGCAATTGAGTCGCTGAGAAAGGAGCAGGCAGATATTATTCTTGAAAAGGTCTTGCCCCCTCAGATAAGTGGCTTATTTGACCCACAGGATTCAAAACAAAAGCTCAATCCCTTTGGAGTGGCCTTAAAAGATAGATACCGAAAAGAAAAAATATCACTCACTCCCTTTGGCAGAGGCCATCTCCTTCTTGACAAAATAAAAGACACCCAACTAAGGAGTTACCTCAAAGGTTGTGTGGATCACTGGCAACATCTTTGGATTGGGGATAAGATTCCCGAGATGGCAGAGCACCAAAGAGGACATACCCAGAGGGTGCTCGAATTTGCTGCAGAATTGTTATATCCAATTTTTGAGGAGAATGAAAATTTCTTGAACGATGCCGAACTTTCCTCGCTTATTGGAGCAATCTGGCTCCACGACCTTGGCCATTCTGGTGAAAGATTCAAAATTAATAACCAGGAATATATTGTGAAAGGCTTTCCTTCACTTATCCGTGATTTTCATAATCTAATCACTGCCACTATCCTGGAAGAAGAGAATCAAAAGTTATTTCCAGAGAAGGTAGAAATAGAAGATAAACAAATAATACAGAAAGATAATTTATCTAATATAGGAGCTTTAATCAAGAATATCGTAACAATTAGCAGATACCACCGTAAATGGACCCCACTTACACCTGGTGTTTTCTACAGTAAAAATATGCATTGTATAGAGTTAAAGGAAGCCGTTAAGGATGACAGAATTCGTTTTTTGGCTGCCTTATATCGTGTTCTTGATGCTTGCGATACCCAACTAGAAAGGGCAGTTGATGAAGCCTATATTAATATGAGGAAAATGATTGTAGATTGGGAAGTTAAAATACTGATAGGGAAAAAGAAGAAGTTAGAAAGTAATGATCACGATGGTGAAATTAACAACTTTATAACAAGTTTTAATAGAACAAGTTTTGGAAAATGCCTCAATATAGATTTGAATTTACTGGGAGGCGATTTAGATTGGATATTCGGTGAATATAGAAATGCTGAAAAACAGATTGATGAATACGCTGATTGTATCAATCAGATTGTAGGTCAAATTATTACCTCTAATAAGACAACTGTTCCCAAACGCGTGGAAGATTGGTTTTCCTATCTGGATCAGATCTTTTTCAAAAAGCGCCAGCCTTGTCACTATGAGAAACACATGGGTATTCCTGCTGTTATGATATTATCCGAAGGAAAGGAAGACCAGGTATATAAATTTGATGTGCGAATGATCGGAGCAGAAAGCACGGATGCACAGAAACTAAAAGATGTACTCGAGAAAGATATTGTTGAGGAGTATATTGAGGCGAAAGAAGCGCTTAATTCTTACTTAAAGTTTAAATTTACCTACCAGCTATCTGATCAAAGACCCGAAACTTACCAAGACTATAAATAAACATATGCTTGACTATGGCTATCTATTTTACAAGACTTAAATTTGATCTGGCACCCCTCAAGCACATCAGATTGCCACCACAGCTTAGGTTAGCCCTAAGGGGCGGGTTTGGAAATCCTGTATGCTTGAGCCTGAATTTACAAAATCAGGAGAGAGGTTAGCGGAAATTTTGTATATCGGCATAAATAGAGGTTCTTTTGACAATTTTTGGAGTAAAAAATGCATAAAAA
>QLUP01000129.1 GCA_018725485.1 Candidatus Lithacetigena glycinireducens
AAATTTAATTAACTTCTTCAGGTCTAATGTTTCCATATTCCCTCCCTGGTAGTTGTAAAAGATAGTTTCATGCTTTATTAATAACACAGTTGGAAAAGGGCGCACTATGATATAGGTCATAATTTTATCCCGTTAGAAAGATGGTATCGCCTTTTATTTAGCATAGAGACTGGTATTTCTAACGGGATTTACCACCATCTCCAGAGGATATGACGAAGACCCACTTTCTTTTTAGAATCACCTCTGGTAGCATAAACACGAGGGGCAAAATAATATGAGTATCCTTGATTACTTTAAGTCAAAAGAACTTATCTTTGAAGAAAAATTTCTTGCCTATCTTAACGACATTTACAGGACCGCATTAAGACTTACACAAAATAAAGACGATGCCGAAGATTTGACGCAGGAGACATTCTTAAAGGCATATGAAGCATTCTCAAAAGGCACAAAGGTCTCCTCTCCAAAGGCATGGCTATTTAAAATCATGCACAATACATTCATAAATCAGAAAACTTCTCTGTCCGGCAGGGCTGAAAATATATCTCTCGAAGAAATACCTGAAATACAGACACCTGAAACTCCAGAAGACGTCCTGCTTTTAAAAACTGCTGAAGGGAGGCTGGCAAAGGCGATTAAATCCATGCCGTCTGAGTACCGCCTTACACTCCTTCTCTGCGACTCTGAAGGGTTAAGTTATAGTGAAGTCGCAGGGGTCATGCAATGCCCTGTCGGCACAGTGCGCTCAAGGCTCAACAGGGCAAGGGAGATTGTGAAGAATGCCTTGATAGAGGATAATAAATTGCCTATGAGAAAAATGTCTTCATAACCAGCGCCAAGACGCCGGCTAACATAATGCCCATCATCCATTTAATAAGCTTTAATTCACCCTCTATGGCAGTTATACGCTCATTAATCTTGGCTATATCTTCTTTTGTTGCAAGCCCTTTTGATGTCTCCCGTTCAACTTCTCTGATAATAGAAACAAAAGCTTCAGTAGCCTCATCGCCCAATTTTTCTCTTAACGGTTTAGGAATAGTTATTACACTCATGGATTAACCTCTCTTTTTTTGTAATTATACCATAATGCAGCATTTTGTGGAACTTTTGACGCCATATTTTGTCTTAATAAATAAGACACTCTAAAAAGGAGAATTTATGCACATGCCTTGCAAATGGATAAAGCCCATATTAAATCAATACATAGACGGGGAGTTAAACCCTGCTAAATCCATTCTTGTATCAAGGCATATTAAATCATGCCCTGAATGCAATACAGAACTGGAGAAGCTGACGGCAGCAAGGGCAGTAATCCAAAATATCCAAGCTCACATAGAAGCGCCCTCATATTTAAGGCATTCCATCAAACATAAGATTGCTTTATCAGAGCATTTATCAGAGTGCAGGCCGTCCATGATAAGGTGGATTTTAAAGCCTGAATTTTCATGGGGCTTTGCCACTGTTTTTATCCTCACCATGCTCATCAGTTATCTTTTTGTTATAAAGCCTGATGTATCAGCCTGCAATTCAATCACAACAATACAGATTGATTACCAAAAACAGCCTTCTGTTTCAGATGTGTCGTCTGTTCTTAATTATTTTGGAAAAGGCAATATGCTTCAGCCTGTCAACCTTACAATCCAGAATAACGACTGCAGGAGTGGAGATGCCGTCGTGCTGCATATGGCTATAAAAAAAGATAACAAAATTCTTGTTTATACACACGGCAATTCTGCTGATATCAAATCTGTCGAGTCTGGAGAGGTGAAACTGAAAAGAATTGGCATTGATGGAAAAGACTTTTATGTGGGTAATTTTATGGATATGAAGGTTATCTGCTGGAAACTTGATGGACAGCCATTTGCATTGGTTATAGAAGGGGCTGGACATGAAAGAGCGTGAACTGAGAAAAAGGCTTTTCTGCGTTTTTTTCTTAATCATATTTATCCCGCTGCCTATCCTTTTTATAATCGGGATAAAAGGGGTTATCCCCTATGTAGAAAGGTCAGAGATGAACCGCCTGATGAAAGAAACAATGACAACAGTAGGCGATGCGCAGGCGTCGCTAAAGGGATTTAAGTCAGACATCCTTATACTCTCTGAATCAAATGAATTGATGGATTTAATTGAAAAAAAAGGTTCTGACGGAAAAAGGCAAAAAGAGAGACTTGCCAATCTCTTTGTATCATTTGCAAAAAACAGGGGTATTTACTATCAGGTGAGATACATAGACGAAACAGGCATGGAGATTGTAAGGGTTGACGACGGTGTGCCTGTGCCGGAGGGAAAACTTCAGGATAAATCAGACAGGTATTATTTCAGCGAAGCCATAAAACTACCTGAAGGCACAGTTTATGTGTCGCCCATGGATTTAAATAAAGAATGGGGGAAAATAGAGGTTCCCTTCAGGCCTGTTATCAGGTACGCAGTTTCAGTATTTGACAGCAGGGGTAATAATAGGGGAATTGTTATAACAAATGTTGATGCGCGGCAGATATTGCAGCGTTTGCAGAGCAGCACGGCAATGAGTCCTGCGAAAACAATGCTGATAGACAGTAATGGTTATTACCTGCTCCATCCTGACAAGAAAAAAGAATGGGGCGGGACTGTTGACCTGAATACAGGCGAGAATATCAAAAATGATTATCCTGATGAGGCAGTTAAGGGATTTCTTTCAAGAAAGGCTGATGTTTTTATAAAAAGAGCTACTGTTTGTTCTTATGTCCCTATATTTTTCGCAGGTAATGAAAAGGATGTGTGGATATTCATCCATGAAAGTTCTCTAACAGGCCTGATTAAGGCAATTAAATATTTAAGGTCAATGGTAATTGTTATTACCATTGCCTCGGCAGTTGCAGGTGCATATCTCAGCTATATGCTGGCCGGATGGCTTGCACGGGCATCATGTCATCAAGATGCTTCGCACAAAGAAAGGAGGTGAAAAAAATGAAATTTTGAAGCTTATCGTGTTGTCAATGATGGCTGTTGGGTTGCTGTTTTCTTTTGCCTTTGCAGGAGATGCAGCAAAGGGAAAGGCTCTGTTTAATGATGCAAAATTAAGCGGCGCCACAGCAGGAAAATCCTGTAACTCATGCCATGCTGACGGAAAGGGTTTAGATGCCTTCAAGAAGGAGTTTATGGGAGGCAAGGCAAAAAGCATTGAGGATGCAACAAATATGTGTATCACAATGATGATGAAGGGAAAGGCGCTTGATGCAAAGTCCGCTGATATGGCTAACATAGTTGCTTATATCAAGTCAGTAAAAGGCAAGTAGCTAATACGCTATTGAAGGGTGTTAGCATGGAAACCGATGATTCAAAAAGAAAGGAGGCGGGGATTTAGTTTATAGGAATTGGAGGGCCCGGAAAGAGAGACAGTGGTTTTGCATTGCAGGGCATACCTTCTCTGAACTCTCAATACGGACCCC
>QLUP01000013.1 GCA_018725485.1 Candidatus Lithacetigena glycinireducens
TATTGACGATATCAGTATTTTGGTTTAAAATTATACGGTTTGATAGGGTCGTTAGCTCAACTGGCAGAGCATCTGACTCTTAATCAGGAGGTTACAGGTTCGATTCCTGTACGACCCACCACTAAATTAGCGAAGGTGGCGGAACTGGCAGACGCGCTGGACTTAGGATCCAGTGGGGGAAACCCCTTGGGGGTTCAACTCCCCCCCTTCGCACTAAGGCTTTGAGCGGGAATAGCTCAGTTGGTAGAGCACAACCTTGCCAAGGTTGGGGTCGCGAGTTCGAGTCTCGTTTCCCGCTCCATAATTCATTATACTGTAAACCTCCATTCAGTTGAGGTTTTTCTTTTATTTTTGGTTTCAGAATTATATAATTAATAGATATGCTATGGAGGAAAAATGATAACTAAAAAAGAACTACTTGATAGCCACCAGGCCTATCTTGAGTATGAGGTAAATGAAGAAGTGTGGGATAAAGCCTGGAAAGGTATTTTAATTGAAGAAAGCAATAATACCAAGATTGCAGGTTTTCGGGTGGGTAAAGCCCCCTTGAATATGGTTTTAAATCATCTTGGAGAAGAAAAGGTTTTTGACCTCACCTCTCAGGAAGTTTTAAGGAATAATTATCAAAAAATAGTTGAAGAAGCAGATATTAATATTCTCCGGATTTCCGAATTGAATGTTGAAAAACAACCTAATGGCTTACCCTTATACAAATTTACTTTTGACCTAAAACCAGTAATAACCCTTAAAAGTACGCTTGATAAACTCAAAATTGATATAAAAAAACTTCCAGATGTGGAAGACGAGCTAAAAGAGGCGCTTATATCTATGCAGGATAGCCTGGCTAAACTTACTAAAATTGATGATGCTCCTTTATCTAAAGGGCAGGTGGGTTTGTTTTCTACTATGAATACAGGAGACGACAAGAGCAGGCGAATAAGGTTAAATATCGGGAAGGAAGAATATTTTCCGGGATTTGATGATCAGGTAGAGGGAATGAAACCAGGAGATGAAAGAGAGGTTTATTTTTCCTCAGGAGATAAAAAGTTTCAGATAACAGTAAAATTAGAAAGTAATTATTTAAAAGAATTGCCATTAATTGATGATGATTTTGCACAAAGAATAGGTTACTCAGATTTAAATACTTTAAACGATAAATTAAGGGAAAAAGTTAGTTTACAGGTTTCCAGGCAAAAGAAAGAGTTAGTTACTAACCAGGCACTTAATTTACTCCTTAAAGAAGCAGAAATTCTTATACCAAAGGGTATAATTGAAGATGAAAGGGATGATATATTGTCAGTCTTTGCTGAAGATTTACATAAGAGGGGACTGACTTTAGAAGCATATATGGAAACAGAAAAAAAGAGCTTTGAAACTTTGCAAGAGGAAGCTCAAGCTGCCGCTAAAAGAAGACTTGAATTTAGAATGATTCTGGATAAATTGGCATCTGATTATCAAGTTTTAATAACAGAAGAAGAGTTGAACAGCGAATTAGAAAAACTGTCAAAAGAAGAGAAGATATCTTTAACCCAGTTTAAAGCAAAGCTTAAACCTGAAGATTTTACCAGGGTAACCAATTATTTAAAAAGAGAAAAAATGTTAGACCTTATCCCCGAATTAGTTAAAATTAAGGAGGCATAATGAGTCCACTTATACCGATTGTTATAGAGCAAACTGGAAGAACTGAAAGAGCCTATGATATTTATTCGCGGCTGTTAAAGGATAGGGTTATATTTCTGGGCGGACCGGTAATGGACGATTCCAGCAACTTGATCATAGCACAGCTGTTGTTTTTAGAAGCAGAAGATCCCAAGAAAGATATATTCTTATATATAAACAGCCCTGGTGGTTCTTTATCAGCTGGTTTGGCAATTTACGACACCATGCAATATATAAAGTCAGCAGTGGCTACCTATTGTGTTGGTCAAGCTGCCAGTATAGCAGCTCTGTTGCTTTCTGCAGGAGCTCCTGGTAAACGGTTTGCTCTTCCTCATTCCAGGATTATGATTCATCAACCCTGGGGTGGTTTTCAGGGGCAAGCATCTGATATTGCTATACATGCTCAGGAGATGCTTAAAATGAAACAATTGGTTAACAAATTACTTTCTCTTCATACAGGAAGACCTATAGATACTATAGAAAAAGATACCGATAGAGATTTTTATATGTCTCCTGAAGAAGCCAGAGGTTATGGTTTAATTGATTCAATAGTTACCGGCAATAAAGAGGTGGATATTGGCACCAAATAACAGTTCCACTATACCACGCTGTTCTTTTTGTAAGAAAAGTCAGGAGGAAGTTAAGAGAATCATAGCTGGTCCGAAAGGTGTTTTTATTTGTTCAGAGTGTATTGAGTTAGCTCACGATCTTGTTAAAGATACTGAAATACAGCCTTTAAAAACTATAAAACCTGGAAAGTTACCCAAACCCCAGGAAATCAAAAATTTTCTTGATGATTATGTCATCGGGCAAAATAAGGCAAAAAAAGTTATATCTGTTGCCGTTTATAACCACTACAAAAGACTTTTTACTACTCAGAAAGGAAGTGGAGAAGTTGAACTGCAAAAAAGCAATATTCTTCTCATTGGTCCTACCGGTGTGGGTAAAACCTATCTCGCTCAAACCCTTGCCCGGTTTTTGGATGTCCCCTTTGCCATGGCAGATGCTACTACCCTTACTGAAGCTGGTTATGTGGGAGAAGATGTTGAAAATGTCATTTTAAGGCTTCTTCAAGCAGCTAACTATAATGTTAAAAAAGCTGAACAGGGCATTGTCTATATTGATGAAATTGATAAAATCGCTCGTAAAAGTGAAAATCCCTCCATAACCAGGGATGTTTCTGGAGAAGGGGTCCAACAAGCTTTATTAAGAATTGTTGAAGGTACTATCACTAATGTTCCCCCTCAAGGTGGAAGAAAACACCCTTACCAGGAGTTCATTCAGGTGAATACCGAGCATATTCTTTTTATAGCAGGTGGAGTTTTTGGTGGTTTAGATAAAATAATTTTAGAAAGAAATAAGAAAATCACTGTGGGTTTCAATCAGGTATTAAAAGAACAATCTCTTTACAACCTTAATACTAAAGTTCTTCCTCAAGACCTGTTAAAATACGGAATGATACCTGAGTTTATAGGTAGATTTCCGATATTAGTTCCGGTTCAACCTTTAAAAGTGGAAGATCTTAAAGAAATTCTTACTAAACCAAGAAATGCCCTGATAAAACAGTACGAATACCTGTTGTCTCTTGATGGGGTTGAACTGGAGTTTACTGATAGTGCTCTTCAGTTGATTGCAGTTGAATCTTTAAGGAGAGGTACTGGGGCTCGGGGGTTAAGAGCGGTCCTGGAAGACATTATGCTGGAAATAATGTATGAAGTCCCTTCAAAAGCAGGGACGAAAAAAATAGTTATAGATGAAGCTGATGTTCAGAAAAAGATTTCTTCCAACTACAGTTCTGAAATGGATATTGCCTGAAGTTATAAAAGATTAACAAGGAGAATACTTATGGACAAAGGAACAGTAACTATTAAAAGAGGTTTAGCCCAGATGTTCAAGGGTGGAGTAATAATGGATGTGGTAAACCCTGAACAAGCGTTGATTGCCGAAGAAGCTGGAGCATGTGCAGTGATGGCTCTGGAAAGAGTTCCCGCTGATATTAGGGCTCATGGTGGAGTTGCCAGGATGGCTGACCCCAAGATTATAGAACAAATAATGAATGCTGTTTCCCTTCCTGTGATGGCTAAAGTAAGAATAGGTCATTTTGTTGAAGCTCAGATTCTGGAATCAATGGGTGTAGACTTCATAGATGAATCTGAAGTTTTAACCCCTGCAGATGAAAATTATCATATAAACAAACATAATTTTAAAACTCCCTTTGTATGTGGAGCAAGAGATATTGGTGAAGCCCTCAGAAGGATTGCCGAAGGGGCTTCTATGATAAGAACTAAAGGTGAAGCTGGAACAGGGAATGTTGTGGAAGCGGTAAAACATATCCGGGCAGTTAATGATGGCCTTAGAAAAATAGTTTCTATGGAATTAGAGGAATTAGTAAGGTACACTAAAGAAATAGGGTCCTCACTTGAATTACTTTTAGAAGTAAAGGAATTAAAAAGATTACCGGTTGTAAATTTTGCCGCAGGAGGGATTGCCACTCCTGCAGATGCTGCTTTAATGATGCAGCTGGGTTGCGATGGAGTCTTTGTCGGTTCAGGGATATTTAAATCACAAAATCCAGCTATCAGAGCTAAAGCAATTGTTGATGCTGTAACCTATTTTAACAAGCCAGAAGTGTTAAAGGAAGTCTCTTATGGTTTGGGTGAAGCAATGCCAGGTCTGGAAATTCTAAAACTAAAAGAGGAAGAAATTATGCAAAAGCGAGGGTGGTAGTGAACATAGGAATTCTGGCACTTCAGGGAGCATTCCTTGAGCACCAAAAAATACTTACCAAAATGGGGTTAAATAGTTCTCTGGTAAAAGAAACCTCCGACCTTGATAAAATTGAGGGGATAATTTTACCTGGTGGAGAGAGCACTTCCATGAGGCTCATTTCTCAAAGGAAGAAATTATGGTCAGAATTAAAATTAAGATTAAACCTGGGTTTACCTGCTTTTGGCACCTGTGCTGGAGCAATTCTTCTTTCCAAATCAATTGTTGAAGAAGATACGGAAACATTAGGACTGATAGATGTTCAGGTAAAGCGGAACGCATATGGCAGACAGGTAGATAGTTTTGATGATTTTATAGATTTAAAATTTTCCCCTGAAAAAGCTTACTTAGCTATTTTTATCCGTGCTCCCAGATTTGAAAAGATTGGTCCGCAAGTTGAGTTATTAGCAGAACATCAAAATCAACCTGTACTGTTAAGAGAGAAAAATGTAATTATCTCATCTTTTCACCCGGAATTAACTGATGATTTAAGAATTCATTCTTATTTTATTGATATTATTAAAAATAAAGGGAGATGAATTAATTAATGTCTGGACATTCTAAATGGCATAACATTAGAGTAAAAAAAGGGAAAATGGATTCTATAAGGGGTAAAACTTTTAGCAAAATTACCAAGGAACTTATGGTAGCTGCCAGAGGAGGTAGTAATCCCGAAATTAACAATAGACTTAGAGTGGCCATTGAGAAGGCTAAGGAAGTAAATATGCCCGCTGAAAATATTGAAAGAGCAATTAAAAAAGGTTCTGGAGAACTTGAAGGGGTGTCTTACGATGAAGTTTTTTATGAGGGTTACGGGCCAAGTGGTGTAGCTATAATGGTGGAAGCATTAACTGATAACAAAAACCGCACTACTGCAGAAATAAGGTCCCTTTTTAGCAAATATGGAGGGTCTTTGGGTGAAAACGGGTGCGTTTCCTGGATTTTTGATAAAAAGGGAGTTATCCAGGTTCCAGGAAGTTTTGATGAAGATAAGCTGATGGAATTAGTCATTGAATGTGGAGCTGAAGATATGATTAAAGAGAACGAGTATTACACGATTTTTACTATACCACAGGATTTATTTGAGATTAAAAATACCCTTGAGAAAAATTCTGTTAAAACCGAAAGTGTACAGGTCGATATGGTTCCCAAGAATACTATTAAACTAACCGGGGATAAGGCTGTTAAATTACTAAAATTTTTGGACATACTTGAAGAACAGGACGATGTACAAAATATTTACTCTAATTTTGATATTGATGAGGAAGAAATAAAGTTAATTGCCAGTTAATTATGTAAATAAACCTGACCTAATTATTATGGGGGTTGACCCAGGGTTAGCTACCATCGGAATTGGAATTTTAAGCAGGAAAAATGGAGTTATTAATCCCCTATATTGGGGAGTTATAAAAACCACCGTTAATACACCCCATCCTCAAAGGCTGTTAATCATTTATGAACAGCTTAAAGCCTTTTTAAGCACTTATTCAGTTCAGGAAGTAGCCGTGGAAAACGTGTTTTTTAATAAAAATGTTAAAACAGCTTTATTGATTGGAGAAACCAGGGGAATAATCCTATTAGCAGCTGAATCCTCAGGTTTATCAATCTGTTCCTATACTCCTTTACAGATGAAATTAGCTATAGTGGGTGCAGGTAGAGCCACCAAAAAACAGGTTCAGGAGATTATCAAGCAAAATTTGAAGTTAAATGAACTACCTAAACCCGATGATGCCGCTGACGCCTTAGGCATAGCTTTTTGCCATTTATTAATGACCAGGCTCCCTAATTTCAATGATATCTAATATTACAGGAGTTGTTACTGATATTGAAACTTCTAGGATTGTCCTGCAAATTCATGAAAATCTTGGTTTATCGGTTATAATTCCTCCGGCTTATGTAAAAAACGATCAATCTAACCTCAAACTAAACCAGGTTATAAAGCTTTACACTATAATAAGAATAAAAGAAGAGGAGTTTCTTTTGTATGGTTTTAAAACGCCTGAAGAAAGGAATCTCTTCATCGAGTTGATAGCTATAAATGGTGTGGGTCCACGGATTGCGCTTTCCATTATCGGAAACCTTGGAGTAAATGGTTTGTATGAAGCCATAAGCAATGGCAACCTGATCGCTTTTAAAAGTATAAGCGGAGTAGGTGATAAAACTGCCAAAAGAATATTAATTGAATTTAAAGCTCAGATACCTTCTTTCCCCACAGAACTATTTGATGCTTTATCAAGTATGGGATTTCGAAGAAATGAGATATATGAAGTTTGGAGCAAACTTATAAGAGATAAAACCGATATTCACCTCGGTAACGAAGAATTAGTGAAGTTGTTTCTAAGGTACTTAAAAAAATGAGCCCTAAAGAGCGAATTGTTTCTCCAGAACTTCTATCAATTGATGATGAAGTAGATTTAAGGCCCTATCGGGTTAAGGATTTTACCGGTCAGAACCATATTAAAGAAATAATGGAGATTTCTCTTCTATCAGCAAAAATGAGGTCCCAACCCATTGACCATGTTTTATTATATGGGCCTCCTGGTCTGGGTAAAACTACTCTGGCTTATATTATAGCCTCGGAAATGGGGTCTAATTTCCATAGAACTACTGGTCCAGCTTTAGAAAGAGGAGGCGATTTAGCAGCAATCTTATCTGATATAAACAGAGGAGATGTTCTTTTCATAGATGAAATCCATAGATTGAATTACTTAGTAGAAGAGATGTTATATAGTGTCATGGAAGATTTTAAACTTGATATTATTCTCGGTAGAGGGTCAGCAGCCCGTACTTTAGTTCTTAATTTTCCACCTTTTACTATCGTTGGAGCAACTACCAAAGCAGGTATGCTCTCTTCTCCATTACGCGATAGATTTGGTTTTAGCTTTAGATTAAGATATTATGAAGAATCAGAAATAATCAGCATTTTAAAAAGAGCAGCAGGTTTAATGAAGGTTGAGATTGACAATGATGCCCTATCTGAAACTTCCCGTAGGTCAAGAGGAACTCCACGGATTGCCCTGAGATTGGCAAAAAGATTAAGGGATTATGCCCTGGCAAAAGGACAAACCGTAATAGACACAGATCTTGCTTGTAATAGTTTCAAGCTTTTGAACATTGATGAGTTAGGTCTGGATGAAGTAGATAGGATGTTCTTGAAATTAATCTTCACAAACTTTAATGGTGGACCTGTGGGTTTAGAATCCATAGCTTATGCCATGGGTGAGGATAAAAGAACCATTGAAGATATAATTGAACCTTTTTTATTGCAGAAAGGTTTGTTGATTAGAACTGGAAGGGGTAGAGTATTAACCCCTCTTTGTCTCAAGCATCTAAATTTAGAGACGGAAACTAAATCTCTATTTAATGGATAGAATATTTTTACATACCTGTTGTGTAGGTTGTGCCGCAGGGGTTATTGATACTTTAATAAATAAATTCAAGGTTAAACCTTTTCTCTTTTTTTATAATCCCAATATTCAACCTGAAGATGAATATTTAAAAAGAAAAGAGGCTTTAACCAGTCTAACAGAAATAACCCAGCTTTCCATAGAAATACCCAATTATAACCCTGAAGAACATTTATCTTATATTAATTCACCTGAAAAAATAAATGATAGGTGTTTTCATTGTTATTATTTAAGACTATCCTATTCTATTGAGAAGGCCCGTCTGGATGGATTTTTCTTATTTTCAACTACTTTACTTGCCAGTCCCCATCAGAATCATGAAAAAATTAAAGAGATATGTCAAACTTTAACTACTAAACAGGGTATTGATTTTATATATTATGATTTCAGAAAAACCTATTATAAACACTTAGGACAGGTAAAAAAAACCGGATTATATTGCCAGAAGTACTGCGGTTGCCTTTACTCAATGAATGAGAATGTAAATGATATTTAAAGTAGAATCAAGAATTGAAGGAACTAAAATAAAAGCGGGAACCATCTATACAAAGAGGGGTATCGTTAAGACTCCTGTGTTTATGCCAGTGGGTACCCTCGGGTCGGTAAAAACATTATCTTCTCAGGATTTAGAAAGCCTTGGAGCTCAAATAATATTAAGTAACGCTTATCACCTGTATTTACGACCCGGTCTGGATTTAATTGAGATATACCAGGGGATACATAACTTTATGAATTGGAAAAAACCAATCCTGATTGATTCGGGTGGTTTTCAGGTAATGAGTCTAAACACCCTTAGAAAAGTAAATAATAATGGAGTAATATTTAAATCACATATTGATGGTTCAGAACACGAATTTACCCCTGAGTTGGTTATGAAAATTCACAGTGTTCTACATTCTGATTTTGCTATGCCTCTGGATGTGTGCCTTCCCTTTGGAGCAACCTATGAAGAAGCTGAAAAAGCAGTTAACCTAACCACCTCCTGGGCAGTGAAAAGCGTAAGTTCAGGTCATGTTCCCTTGAGCAATATAATGGGTATTGTTCAGGGGGGTTTTTACCTACCTCTAAGAATCAAATCACTGGAAGAAATGAATAAGAATGGGTTTTCAGGGATTGCCCTGGGAGGGTTTTCAGTTGGAGAATCAAAATCTACAATGTATAAGCTCTTAACTGAATTCCAGGAATATCTTCCTGATGATAAACCAGTTTATTTGCTGGGGGTTGGTTCCCCTCTTACTATTTTAAAAGCCATCAGCCTGGGTATTGATATGTTTGACTCCGTTTTACCAACCAGGTTAGGAAGAAATGGGTCTGCCTTCACTTCTAAAGGAAGGATAAGTCTTAAAAATACTCTTTATAAAGATGATTTACAACCTCTGGACCCTGATTGTACTTGTAATGTTTGCCTTAATTACACTCGGGCTTACTTAAGGCATCTTTTCTTATCTGATGAGATGCTTCCTTTAAGGTTACTTACTTACCATAACCTTTATTTTATTGTAAATTTGGTAAATCGAGCCCGACAGGCTATAATTAGTAATAGTTTTTACAACCTCTGGGAAAGTTTTAGGAATAATTATTCACCCAGGGGTAAAGAAATAGAACAGGAGGATGAAAATAATGCAGATTGATCCAAAAACCTATACCACCGTACTAATCTGGGTGGGTTTTATTGCCCTGATGTATTTTTTAATGATCAGACCCCAACGGATGCAGCAGAAAAAACGAAAAGCCATGCTGGAAAGCCTATCACGTGGCATCCAGGTTATTTTGCATAGTGGAATAATAGGGGTAATCAGAGAAATTGATGGGCAAATACTCAGCCTGGAAATAGCTCCCAAAATAATCATTAAAGTGATGAAAGAGGGAGTAGCTCAAATCTGGAAAGGAAGGAATGAGTAGCTTATTTTCTCAGGTAGAGAACAATGAAATTATAAGGACTTACCTGACCAGAGCCGATGCTTATATGGATAAGTTAGGGTTTACCGAGCATGGAATCAGACATGCGGGTATTGTTGCCAGGGGAGCGATGGAGGTAATGAAAAGGCTCGGTTATTCTCAAAGAGAAGCTGAACTTGCCGGTGTAGCAGGATTTCTTCATGACATAGGAAATACAGTTTCCAGAGAAAACCATTCTCAGGTGGGTGCAATTTTAGCTTCGCTATTAGTCAAGGATTTGTTATTACCAGAAGAGATGCTTGATATAATGAATGCTATTGGTAATCATGACGAAGAAAGCGGGATACCTGCCAATCCGATTACAGCAGCACTAATCATCAGTGATAAATCTGATGTTATCCGAGAAAGGGTTAGGAATCCCCATGCTATCTCTTTTGACATTCACGATCGAGTTAACTATGCTGTTCTTAATCGTGATTTAATAATTAATCCTGATAAAAAGGAAATCGTACTCAATCTTGATGTAGATACGAGCACCTTTGAAGTGGTAGAGTATTTTGAAATATTTTTAACCCGTATGATAATGTGTAAACGCTCTGCTCAAGTTCTCGGAGTGAGTTTTAAATTATTAATTAACAACACACAGATTATTTAACAAAGAGAGGTTGGATGAAAATGAGAAAATTTAACTGGAAGTGGTCAGTAGTTTTATTTATGATTTTGCTATCAACCATGGTGGTTTGGACTGGAGATCCTGTTTCCAAATATGTGCCTGCTTTAAGCCTGGAATATAAACCGCAACTTGGTTTGGATATTGCTGGTGGAATTCATATAGTATTAGAAGCAGTTGATACCCCAGAGGTGACAGTTGAAGAGGCTGATGTTAGAGCTATTGAACAGGTGCTCAGAGGTCGGGTGGATGCTCTGGGTTTAACCGAACCTAACATATATCGTTTAGGTGGTGAAGCCTGGAGAAGAATAATTGTTGAACTTCCTTATGAAGAAAAAGCAGGAATCAAAGACCCTGCAGAAGCCATGGAGCTTATTGGAAAAACAGCTTTACTGGAGTTTAAAGCGGAAGATGGAACAGTTCTAATCACCGGTAAATACTTAAGAACAGCTAGAGCCACTACTGATGAGATGGGTTCACCAGCAGTTGGTTTTGAATTTGATGAAGCCAGAGCAAAAGCTGATGGTCAGAAAACCTTTGAGGAAATTACTTCAGAACACCTCAATAAAACAATCTCTATCGTGCTTGATGGTGAAGTAATATCCTCTCCTCGGGTAGAATCAGTAATAACCGGGGGTGAAGGCATCATTAAAGGTAACTTTACCTTTGATGAAGCTGCCAGGCTGTCTGCTCTTTTGAGGGGAGGTGCTTTACCCGTTAAGGTGGTAATCGCTGAAACTCGTTTTCTTGGACCAGCACTGGGTTATGATTATTTAAAGAAAGTCGAATTCGCCGGTGTAGCAGCATTTATTTTAGTAGCATTATTTATGGCTTTCAATTATAAATATCTTTCAATAATATCTATGTTTTCTTTATCAACTTTCCTGTTATTTCTTATGGCTATATTGTTATCACTAAAAGCTACCCTGACCATTCCCGGTATTGCAGGTATTGTTCTATCATTAGGTATGGCGGTGGATGCCAGCATTATTATTTTTGAAAGAATAAGAGAAGAAGTTATGCAGGGAAGAAATGTAAGGACTGCTATCAATAACGGTTATAAAAAAGCTTTTTCCACTATTTTTGATTCTAATGTTACTACTCTTATTGGAACCTTAATTTTATATCAATTTGGCACTGGACCGGTAAGGGGTTTTGCTGTGACCCTGTCTTTAGGGACTTTAGTAAGTCTTTTTGTAACCCTCTTTGTTGGTAGATTATTAATGGATGCCGTAGGAATAAAATATTTAGTGCCGCTAACCTTAAAAATGAGGAGGCAGTAAATGGACCTGGTAAGTAGAAAAAAAACATGGTTGCTTATTTCTGGAATAGTCATAACCTTGAGTGCACTTTTTCTTTTTGCTGGCTGGAGAATTACTGGAAGCCCGCTTAATTTGGGTATTGATTTTACCGGAGGCTCAATTGTTGAAATCTCTTTAACCAGTGACATTTCTGAATCACAGGTGAGAGAAATAATCCAGGGTTTGAAAATAGGTAATGTGATAGTTCAGTCAATTCCTGGAGACACTGCTCAGGAAAAACATTTTCTTATTAGAACTCCTGTGCTCACCCAGGAAAAGGTAGTGGAATTAGAAAATGGAATAAAAGACTCATTTAAAGAAGTAACCATTCTTCGTTCAGAAATGGTTGGTCCGACTATTGGCGCTATGTTGAGAAGACAAGCGGTGGCAGCCCTTATTTTAGCACTGGTTTTTATTATGTTTTACATAACCTGGAGATTCGATTTTCCCTTTGCCGTAGCTACCATTCTGGCTTTAATGCACGATGTAATTGTAACTGTTGGTGCTCTTGCTTTATTCCGTTTTGAAATTAATAGCCCATTTGTAGCGGTAATCCTTACCCTGGTAGGTTATTCAGTTATGGACTCGGTGGTTGTGCTGGATAGGGTCAGGGAAAATAGGAAACTTCATTCCGGTACAGCCTTTTCTAAAATTGTCAATATGAGTATCCTTCAAAGTTTCAGGAGGTCCATTAACACCTCAGTAACTACCATACTCGCTGTCTTGGCTATATTTATTTTTGGTCCTATAGCGGTTAGACCTTTTTCTTTTGGATTAGGCGTAGGATTAATTACGGGAACATATTCTTCTTTGTTTATCGCCAGCATGCTTTTAGTGATCTGGCAGGAATGGAGAGAGAAAAGGTTCAGAACCTATGCCAGGAAGGTGAATGAATCCAGAAAGACTCGACCAACTAAACGAAAAACTTAAGAAATATCTTCCTGATGAAGAGATAAGTTTAATTGAAAAAGCCTTTACCATAGCTTCTTCAGCTCATCAAGACCAGAAAAGAGCTTCGGGTGAAGATTATTTTGACCACCCGCTAAGTGTTGCGGAAACTCTGGTTGATTTGAAAATGAGCGGGACTACCATATCAGCAGCACTTCTACACGATGTAGTTGAAGATACCAGTATATCCCTGGATTATTTGCGAAAAGAAATGGGTGAGGAAATCACCTCTATTGTTGAAGGCTTAACTAAGATAGATGCCCTGGATTTATCTTTTCCCAAAAAAACAAGATACATTGAAAATATCCGGAAATTCCTTATCTCTCTTTCTAAAGACATAAGGGTAGTGGTAATTAAGTTTGCTGACAGGCTTCATAATCTTCAAACTATAAGGCACCTTGATTTATCCAAACAAAAGAGGATAGCTGAAGAAACCCTGGAGATTTATGCTCCCTTAGCTCACCGGTTGGGGGTGTATCAGTTAAAGTGGCAACTGGAGGATCTGGCATTTAAAGCCCTCAATCCCAGGGAGTATGAGGAAATATCCAATAAAGTTGCCAACAAGAGGGTGGAGCGGGAGGCTCTTTTATTAGAAGCCCAGGATAAGCTGATAAAAATACTGGATAGTTCAGGTTTGAAAGGTGAGGTTCAAGGCAGAGCCAAACATTTTTATAGTATTTATAGAAAGATGATTCGAGAGAGTAAAGATATTGAGGGAATGTATGATTTGTTTGGGTTAAGAGTTATTATAGATGGCAAACCCTCAGATTGTTACAATATTT
>QLUP01000130.1 GCA_018725485.1 Candidatus Lithacetigena glycinireducens
AATAACTTTAAACTAAGGATATTAGCTACTAACCCAGGTTTCCAGGTTGGAGGTTTTCACACTTATTGACGTAGAACTCTCCTTTTCGGTGGTTGACACTGTCTCCTTAAAAGTGCTATACTTTACTAATAATACTTTACTAAAAGGAGGTAAGCCATGGGGCTTCAGATGAAAATGTGGTTACTGGTGGTATTAATGTTCGGCATTCTTTATGGAATACTTACGGGCATTGGCAGCTATATGGGAGTGGGGAATGCTACGAGCTACATCATCTTAGCGGTTTTATTTATGGGCTTTCAGTATCTTATTGGACCATCGCTGGTTTCAATGATAATGAGGGTAAAATATGTTTCGGAAAAAGAAGAGCCAGAGCTTCATCGGATGGCAACCGAACTCGCCCAAAAGGCGGGCATTCCCAAGCCGAAGGTAGGCATTTCCCAACTCTCAATACCCAATGCCTTTGCTTTTGGCAGGAGTCAGGGAGATGGCCGGGTTTGCATTACCCAGGGGATTCAGAAACTGCTCAATAAAGATGAGCTAAAAGCAGTTTTGGGACATGAGGTTGCCCATCTCAAACATCGGGATATGATGATTATGACCTTGCTTTCAGTTATTCCCCTTATCTGTTATTGGATTGCCTGGAGTTTTATGTGGGGCGGGATGCTCGGCGGCAGAAGGCAGAGAGGAGGTATTGCCGCTTTAATTGGTTTGGGGGCAATGGTTGCCTATTTCATTACTAATTTGTTAGTTCTGGCTGGTTCGCGAATCAGAGAATATTATGCTGATGAAAGAAGTGTAAAATTAGGAAATCCGCCGCACCACTTAGCCTCAGCCCTCTATAAACTGGTCTACGGCTCAGCCCAAATACGGAGAAGTGCCCGGGGAGAGGAAGAATTACACAGAGTTGAAGGACTAAGAGCCTTTTTCCTTAACGATGTCGGTCGAGCCTGGGATGAGATTCAAGAACTTAAAGCAGTAGACCGTGATTACAGCGGGACAATTGACCAAAATGAACTGTTGGCTTTGAGAAGCAAGAAGGTGAAATTAAGTGGCGGCGAGAAGATAGCCGAGCTTTTTACTACCCATCCTAACATGCTAAAGCGAATCAAACACCTGGCTACACTGGTTTAGATTTTGAAGCCAGTATTCCAATAGTAAAGCCCTTTTGTCTAGATTGTTACATTCCCATACCTAAAACTACTGAGGTCTCCACCTGACGCCCGGGGATATCCCAATACCTTGTCAAAAGCTTGTCTTTATCAGGCATGAGCCTAAATCCCCGGTTCTGGTAGAAACCAATTGCCCAGGTAGCATCTGCCCAGGTACCCACAAACAGGTATTTTGTCTTCATCATCTGCTTAAGGTGGTTAAGGAGCTTCGTGCCAATGCCCTTTCTCTGATAGTCGGGTAAAACATAGGCATGCCTGATAAGTGTTACATCCTTGATGGGCTGGAAACCCATTACCCCGACCAGCTTACCATCTTCTTCCCAGCCAAAGAAAGACATGCTCTTCATCTCGCTCTTCATCTCGCGGTAGAGTTCTTCTCTGGGCATATATGGCTCGTGATAACAATCCTCCGGGATAACGCCCTGGTAGGCACGGGCTGCCTGATTTATGATTTCACAGATGGTGTCTGCGTCTTTGGAAGAAAGTCCCCTGAACATCTCCTATTTTTCCGGGTACTTTAGCTGTGCCAATTGCCTAAATATGTCCCGATTATAGCAAAGTCTGCAAGCGGGTTCGCAAATAGTTGCATCTTATGCCTGGTCAAGTTACAATCGAGCCAGGAAGGACGAGGATATGGGTTTTGTTTATACAAAGTTCCTCGTTGTGTTGTGTCTGTTTTCTCCATATCTTTATTGTAGCATATCTCACTTGCTACTTCCAGTATATCAAAACAATAATAAATGTTATGTTAAAGAGCCTTATTCCTTGATATTACCACTAAAAGTGGTATATTATAGTATACCATACCATAAGGAGGCACAAGTTGGAAGAATTACTCGTAATTAAGGAAGTAGCAGAATACTTTAAGGTAACTCCAGACACCATAAGGAAGTGGATCAAGAAGGGTAAGCTCCGAGCTATAAAGGTAGGCAAGAACTGGAGAGTTACCGTGAAGGATTTAGAACGGTTCGTTGAGTCCGGTAGCTCACGGATGGATATTGCTGAAAATCAGGAAAATACCAAGAAAAAAATTACCAAATAGGAGGTTTGAAAAATGTGGAAGGAGAAAAAAAAGACCCTATTGATCGAATTAGTAGGTTAAAATAAAAATAAAAATAAAAGAGCAGTGGCAAACCTCCTTCTTAAAGTAATTTACCACTGCCAGCTAGGAGAATGATTAGCATGAGAAATTTACCAGTTATTTCACAAAGTGTCAAGACCTTTAAACATAGTGTCATTTATAACAACTACGCTTGGATACCTCTTAAGCCTAACTCTAAAGAACCTCTTATAAAGTGGAAGGAGTACCAAAAAAGACCTCCTTCATCTGAAGAACTCGAGAAGTGGCAGAAACGATATAAGAACATTAACTACGGCCTTATTACAGGCAAAGTTAATAACCTGATTGTGGTGGATATAGACAATGATTTAGAGGCCATATTTCAGTTCGAAGAATGTTTTGGTGAGGCAACAAACACAACGAGCGTAATTACCAACAAAGGAAAGCATTATTATTACTCTCTTAACTCCTCTCAGGTCATAAAAACTCAAATTATAAACTATTCAGGCATTAAGCTGGAGATAAAAGGGGAAGGCTCTTATGTAGTGGTTCCTCCTTCTACGATAGAGGGTTTTACCAGGTATTACCATACAGGGTTTGACTACCTGAAACCCTTCCCTGAACAGTTATTAACCTTCCTGGTAGAGAATAAGCAACCAGCACCTTATAAACCTGAACCTTATAAATATAAAGGAAAGGCTGACTGTATAAGGCAAATATTAGAGCGGAATTTAATAAAAGGAGAGAGGCAAAACTCCTTCTATGTGTTAGCTTCTCTTCTGTATAGAGCCTTTAATCCTAAAGAAATTATAGAGACCATAATTCATGATAAGAACCGGAGCATAACTGAACCTTTATCAGAAGAGGAGATAAAAGGAGCTATCTTAAGCAGAGTAGGCAAATATGGTAATTTTAATTGCAAGGCAGTTAATAGATTATTACCGTATTCAATTCAATGTGCTGGCTGTATGTTTAACAAAAAAGGAGGTAATGAGTTGATAAATAAGGAGTTCATAAAGGAATTAACACCTAACGAATTTTACGCATTCGGCTTAAGTCGTATGGGCGTTACAGTTGGCGAGATAGCTCAGGTGATGAAAGTAAGCGAGAGAACTATTCAGCGATACCTGAAGAATGCCAACCAGAAGCAGAGCGA
>QLUP01000131.1 GCA_018725485.1 Candidatus Lithacetigena glycinireducens
AATATTAAGAAAGATATCCAAAGAGAGCTAAGCCACTATCATCTGTGGAAGAAATTATGTTTCCGTAGCGCAAGAGCTTAAGTTTAAGAAAAGGTTTACCGAGATGGTGATAGTATGCCTGGGAGTGGCTTTTATATCTTTTAGCATCGGCTTTGTGGTAAAGAGGCTTTTCAATATAAAGATATAAATAGTTACAGGATAGGTTAAATATAAGAGTAGCTATAGGTGATTGGTTCTATAAATATCTGTCAGCGTGGGTAAATAACCGTAACTGTTCTTTTCACCCCATCCCAGGTGACTTCTGCTCCCAAACTTTCAGCCAAAAATCTTAAAGGTAAAAGAGATCTACTGCTTTCAATAATGGGTACAACCTTAGGATTTTCTGGGTCTATATAGACCAACATACCATTAATTTGAGCAATAGGTTTATCAATCCATAAATCTATGGTTGTTTTTTCTAAAATTATGATAACTTTTCGAGTAGCTCCATCCCAGAGTACCGTTGCTCCCAGAGGTTCTGCCACAAACCTTACCGGTAGGAGGACTCTGGCTTCTCTAATTATGGGAACCACATCCATAGTTTGGCGTAAATCGTTAATAAGGTAATCTTTTTTGTCAATAGTAAATATCAAAGTCGTGGTAACTTTAAGGAATAAAGTTGAGGTAATAGGAGAATTAGTTCCATCACTTATCCTGACAATTATGGAGTAAGAACCTGTTTTAGGATTTGGCCAGCTAATTAATCCTGTTGAGCTAATGTTTATTCCCAGAGGCGCCCCTTCTACGCTAAAAGTCAATACCTCTCCCTCAGGATCAGAAGCCTCCACCTGGTAAGTAAATGGCTTTCCAGAGATTATTGATTTGGAGGCTGGTAAATTCCTAAACGAGGGTGGGTTGTTGATACTATATTTATAAACGCCATAGTATAACAAACCCACATAAACATTTTTGGAGTTTATAGGATCTATAGAAATACATATAACATCAGTAATTTGACGACTATCGGTATTTTGAGGCAATCCACTATTAAAATTATTCCAATTACTGCCTCCCTTTAAGCTCTGATATACTCCATCAAATCTTCCTGCAGAGGATACGCCTGCATATAGTATGTGGTTATTTGATTGATCAATGGCTAAAACTTTAGAAGATAACCCAATAAGTCCACTATTAATAGTCGACCAGTTTTCTCCCCGATTGGTGCTTTTGAATATTCCTCCCCCCTGGGTGCAAGCATAAAGGATGCTGGGATTTACTGGGTCAACTGTTAATGAATAAATTATATTATTGGTTAAACCTGTATTAACCACACTCCAGCTTCCTCCTCCATTGGTACTTTTAAATACACCTCCACCAAGTGTCCCTGCATAAATAATTTGAGTGTTTTGGTGGTCAATGGCTAAAGCGAAGACTCTTAAATTGGTTAAACCGCTACTAACTTTGAACCAATTTAAACCACCACCGGTGGTTTTAAAAACACCTTCAGCTCCTCAGGTATAATGACCTACATATAGGATATTAGGGTTAGTAGGGTCTATTATGAGCGGGTTTATGCAGTAGTTAGCAGGAATTCCTGAACCAGTTATAGCCCAACTGCTACCGGCATTGATAGATTTAAATACTCCATAACCGTAAACCACAGCGTAAATTATATTGCTGTTGGTGGGGTCTATAACTATTGACCTTACATCAATTCCTGTTAAACCGGTATTAACAGGCAGCCAACTGGCTCCACCATCAATAGTCTTGAATATCCCTGAGCTTTGAGTTCCTGCATACAGGATATTATTATTGCGCGAATCAATCGCGAGCGCCTGTATGGTTAGACCGGTAATTCCTCTGCTTATATCTTTCCATGTACCAGTCTGGGTATTTACTTCAATGTTAGGTAAATAGGCTAAAGTGACGGTTATGGCTAAAATAACTATGTATCCCATAATCTTTTTAATGATGCCATGCATTTTCTTAGCCTCCCTTGACTAAATTAAATATATTAATATAATTAATTAAAAAGGTTAATATGAGATGAAAAAACTTAAAGGTTTACCACTATGTCCGGTATGTGATTCCATAATGGAGGTTAAAGTACTGGAGTGTCCTTCCTGCGAAGTGAAGTTAGAAGGCTCTTTCACACCTTCGCCCTTAAAGTACTTAGGTGAAAAAGAGGAAGAGTTTGTCATGCTCTTTCTGCAAGCGCGAGGAAACATCAAGGAGATGGAAAGATTGTTGGGGATATCTTATCCTACCGTAAGAAGTAAATTAGAAGCAATAATTGAAAAACTGGGCCTCACCCCTATGGAAGTTGACGAGGAAGAGAGATTATCCAGGGTGGAGATACTCAAGAAGCTGGAAAAGGGAGAGATTTCCTCTCGGGAAGCTGCTGACCTGATAAAAAAGGAAAGGAGGTAAAATTCTTTGAAAGAAGAAATTTTGAATATTCTTAAAATGGTGGAAGAGAAAAAAATAACCGCTGAAGATGCTGATAAACTTATTGAAGCTCTGGAAACAGAACCCAAAATAAAAACCAAACCAGGATTTGAAGGAAAATATTTAAGGATTAAAGTGGATACACCCACAGGAGATAAAGTTAACCTTAAAATACCCCTGGGAATATTTACTTTTGTTTCCAAGCATCTGCCCAAGCAAGCTCGTATTGCCCTGGAAGAGGAAGATATTGACATAGAGGAGATCATGGAATTAATAGGTGAAGGAAAAATTGGCGAGGTTCTGGATGTAAAAACAGGAGAAGGTAAAAAGGTTAACATCTGGATAGAATAAGGAGGTATTAAATTGGCAAGATATATCAGAAGGTTTTCGTTTACTGCTTTTTTACTGATATTAATTGGTGTTTGGATTTGGCTTACCAACTTAGAGGTAAGCTTTTTTAATTTTGAGTTTAAAAGAGACTGGCCGCTTATATTAATAGTCTTAGGTCTATACTGGCTTATAAAAGGATTAGTTGTTAGAAGAAGGAGGCTTTCAGGATTCGGTTGCCTGTTTAACCATCGTCCAAAAAAAGAAAAAGATGAAATTAGAAAGGTTTTGTCCGATTTAGCAGAAGGAAAAATAGATTCAATAGAAGCCTCAGAAAGAATCAAAAATATCAGGGAAAATTATGAAGATTGAGCGAAGGTTAAGCAGGGAGGTATAAATATGCGGATTTTTTTAAAAGAATTTTCAACAGAAGCCCTTTTACTCATTGTTTTAGGAGTTTTTATCTGGCTGGCTAACCTGGAAATTTTTATTTTTAACTTCAAAAGAGACTGGCCGGTTATTTTAATTATTTTAGGACTGGTTGAACTATTCAATGGACTCATTCGTAAAAGAAAGCGCTTACTTAGATTTGGGGGTAAAGTAAACCTCAA
>QLUP01000132.1 GCA_018725485.1 Candidatus Lithacetigena glycinireducens
TTTCTGTCCTTCAACTCCTAAAACAAAATCAACAAACTCTTTAACTAAACCCTTAGGCTGACCATTGGTATAGAAGAATAAAGGTCTTGAAATCGGGTATTTTCCCTGGCTAACAGATTCTATGGTGGGATAGACGTATTCTGATTCCTTATCTTTAGCAATTTTGAGTGCTCTAACATCTTGGCTAACAAATCCTAAACCAACATATCCGATGGCGTACTTATTTGCGGATACCTCTTTAACTATGGCTGCTGAAGAAGGTAATAGCAGGGCTGCGGGAGAAAATTCAGCTTTCTTATCCTTTAATCGCACGACCCTTTCTTTAAAATACATGTGTGTTCCTGAGACTGCTTCACGGGAAAGTAAAACAATAGGTTTATCTTCCCAACCAAACTCCTTCCAATTGTTAATTAATCCCTGGAATATTAAAGATAACTGTTCCAGGGTCAAATTTTCAATTGGATTACCCGGATTGACTATTACAGAAAGACCATCTAAACCTACCTTAATTTCAAATGGTTCAATTCCCTTTTCCCTGGCTGCAGCTATTTCTTCAGTCCTCATCGTCCTCGATGATTGGGCAATATCAGTAGTGCCCTCAATTAAGGCTTTTATGCCTACACCCGAACCTCCCCCGGCAACAGAAATATTCACTTTGGGGTGCTGGTCCATAAACTTTTCCGCCCAACTTGCTCCTAAATCAACCATGGTATCCGACCCTTTTATACTAATTGAACCTGATAATTCATCAATTGATATTTGTTGCCGACGACATCCATAAATGTTAACCATAGTAAATACCAGCAGCAAGGAAATAAAAATAATTTTACCCATTCTTTTCATTTTCATAAAACACTCCTTTGTCTATAAAAATTTTACTTACATTTATAGATTAACCCCTTAATATTAAGACAAGGTTAAATAAATGTTAAATAATTGTTAAGTTTTAAATTTTTTATTTTGACCGTTTCAGCGTAAAAGTAAAAATTGAACCTTTACCCTCTTCACTTTGAGCCCAAATCTTACCACCATGGGCATGAATTATATGACGAGCAATAGCCAGACCCAGGCCGGTACCTTCTCCTGATCTGGAACGGTCCACCTTATAAAACCGTTCAAAAATACGAGATAATTCTTCCTGTGGAATGCCAACTCCAGTATCAATAATTGAAATATAAGCGAAACTGTCATCGGAATAACCTTCAACAAAAACAGAACCTCCAGAAACAGTGAACTTGATAGAGTTATGAATGAGGTTTACTAATACTAATTCTAATTGATCAACATCCCCCCAAACCATAGGAAGTTCCTCAGGTAGATTATGACTAAGAGAAACATTGGCTCTCTCTGCCATTGGTTTCATTCTTTCTAATGTTCTTCTAACAATATCACCTACATTAAGCCAGGAAAAATCAAATTTTACCTTACCGCTTTCCAGGCGGGATAACTCAACGAGTTCATTTACCAGTTGAATGAGTTTATCAACTTCATTTTCTATTCTGTTTAAAAAATCCATGGTAAGTTGTTGATCCTCAATTGCCCCTTCAAGCAGGTTTTCTATCAGGACTTTAATAGAAGCGAGAGGCGTTCTAAGTTCATGTGAAACATTGCTTATAAAATCCCTTCTCATATTTTCCACATTTTTGGAATCAGTCAAATCTTGTAATACTATAAGCACTCCATCACTGATGGGGGAAGCGATAATTTTTAAAAACTTTTTTTCTTTGCCATATTTATCAATAATACCAATATTTTCTGCCTGTTGGGTGATAGCGAGTTCTGTTAATTTATCAATTTTAAAGTTTCTGGATGCTTTAATCAAAGACATACCCATTCTTGTTTCTCCTGCTATACCAAACACTTTTTCAGCTTCATTGTTGATAAAAAGCACATTCCTGTGGATATCAGTCATGATGATTCCGATACCCAGCCGGTTCAGTAAGTTATCAAACTTGGCTTTTTCGTGGTAAAGACTGCTTTTAAGATTCTCAATCATTTGATAAATAGAGGTATCGGATTTTTCTAATAAACCCCCAGCTGAAGAGGTCGTCCCTTCTTTTTTATTTTCAACAAACATTGATTTTATGTTATTTTTATACTTTTCCAACTGCTTCTGATAAACAGACCCTAAAACCACAAAAATTATTATTCCTAAAAGCAGCCCAATAAGAAATACTCTATACATCGTCTGTTTGAAAAGGTCAATTTGAGGTTGAAGCTTTACCGCTGGAAAAACGATTTGAAGAGCACCTACCGGATACCCGTCCTCATTAATTATAGGAGATGCTACAAAAATAGCTTTAGAGTTTAGAAAAGTGCTGAATCTGATATCATATGAATTAATCCCCTGAAAAGCCCTTATCAGTTCTCTGGTATCAAGTAAATCAGTACCATCATAAATGGAAGCAGAATTATTATTGTTGCTTCTTACTACTATTACAGGATAACCTAAACCAGCGGACCATTGGCGAGTAAAAGATTCAATATCTTTTTCATCCTCAAGGTAAGATAGACTAAATCCACTTAAAACCTGAGCCTGCTTCACCAGACGATTAATTTCTTTCCGATTGAGGTTGTAAACACTTAATGTGAATAATATCAGTGAAATTGAAGCAAATATTAAAATCAAAACCGATAGATATATGACTATAAACTTATAATTCATTTTGTGGAGAAACAAACTTATAGCCAAATCCTCTAACAGTGATTAAATAACGAGGTAAGGCTGGATTGTCCTCTATTTTCTCTCTCAGCCAGCGTATGTGGACATCTACGGTACGAACATCACCTATCCAATTATATCCCCAGATATTTTCCAGTAAAACATCACGGCTAAACACCTTACCCTGATTCCTGACCAGAAATGCAAGTAAATCAAATTCTCTATGAGTTAGATTCAATAAATGATTTCCCCGGGTTGCTTTACGAGCTGACGGATCAATTACCAAATCCCCTGAAACGATATAGTCAGAAGCTGGAGAAATATTTTCCTTGATTGCCCTCCTGAGGAGAGCTTTAATTCTGGCATGAAGTTCTCTTAAACTGAAGGGTTTAGTAAGATAATCATCAGCACCAAGCTCTAATCCGACTACTTTATCAATCTCATCAGCTTTAGCAGTGAGAATTATTATTAACCCCTTAAAACCTTTTTGCCTGGTAATCTTGCATACTTCCAGACCGCTTATACCAGGTAGCATTAAATCCAAAACCACAAGATTTGGTGGTTTATTTTGAATTACCTCTAAAGCTTTAAGGCCGTTGGTAACTATTTCAACCTCATATCCTTCTCTTTTTAAACTGAATTTTAGACCTTCAACTAAGGAAAGGTCATCTTC
>QLUP01000133.1 GCA_018725485.1 Candidatus Lithacetigena glycinireducens
AGAAGTAGATCATGGACCGCCGCCTGAGGAGAGAGCTGCTAAGCTCGCTGACGAAGCATACAGAGAACCGGATTTGCTTGTTCCTGAGCTAGACTGGCTTACATCAAGGGAGGCTGAAAATATCTGGCCTTTTGCCCACCGGCTTGGTGTCTTGGATGAGGAACATAAATGGTTGGAGGAATTGGTAAAGCGAGCCAGAAAGGAAAAGGGCTTGTTGTTTTTAGCAGGTTATCTTTTGGGAAGAGCTGAAACTGGCGAGCAGGAGTGGCGAGATAAACTTTTGGATGAGTGGACTCAAAATGAGGAAGATTTATCAAAAGCAGTTTTGGAAGCAACTTGGAGAGGTGACCCCAGCGATAGCGGAGCAAAGAGGCTAGCCATACTCGTAGATAAAGGGTGGCTAGAACCACAAGCACTTTCAATACTGATGTGGGGCAAATGGATTCTTGGCTTAGGCATAAGAGCGTTTTCTGAATTGGCTGAGAGATTAATGCGGGATGAAGGCGATTTGACTACGGAGGCAGCTATGGCGATATTGGTTCAAAGATTAGAAGTGTTTCCTAACGAAAAGGACCATTTATCAAACTTGTCATGGAGTCTAATAGAGCGAGAAAATGCAATCTTTGGTTCTACGATGGGCACTTATTATTGGAAGGAAATAGCCTGTAATTATCTTCAAGATGATCCTGTAAGGATTAGCAAAATAATCCTCACAGGATTTGAGAAAATTGAATCTGTTATTTTGAGTGACTCTGAGTGCATGGAGATTTTACGAGAAGCTACGAAGATTGATCCAGAACCAGTTTGGAATGAGGTATCTGGGGTCTTATTGCGAAAAGACAATACCAGCTTAAGACTAAAACTAGCGCTAGACAAATGGTATGTGACTCTTATTGATTTGAATTTTCTGCTCAATTGGGCTCGTAAGAACGAACCTTGGGGCCCGAAAATCTTGGCTTCTTTGTCTCCTCTGGGTGGAGAGCCTCTTGATGAATTGCCAAGAGAACTCCTAATCCGCTATGGAGATGATAAAGTGGTTCCATACGAATTAATGGACAATTTTCAAAGTGGAACTTTTTCTGGGCCTATGTCTTCATGGCTGCGAGGAAAGATTGACGTTGCCAAAAAGTGGATAGATGATGAAGAGCCTGCGGTAAGCAAATGGGCAAAAGAGCTGTTAGAAAGTTTAAAGAAACAGCACGAAAAGATAGGACTGCAAGAAGAGGAAGAAAGATGGTAGGCTTCCTAAAAACAAAGGAGCTTCTCGGGAAAACCTGCTTGTCCAATCAGGCTAGTTTTAAGTTTAGATTGTTGGACGAGCTTTTGAGAAATTTGTCGTTTGAGAAACTGAATAACAATGAAAGGAAATCAAGGGGTGAAAGGTGTGCCAGGATACTCGACAACTATCACAAGATCAAAGATTGTGATTCTAACAGGTGCTGGAGTGTCTAAACCTCTGGGTTTTGAAACTTTGGATGGCTTGTTTGAGCTCGTGGAAAAGACGGTTTCGGGTGAAGAATTGCGCCTTCTTACCGAGCTCGAACAGTATATTGAGCGAGCATCCTTTGAACTGCCTGACTTGGAAGTTGTCCTGGAAATTTTGGAAAAGTTTGTAGGCACAAAAGATTTATCCGAAATTCTAGGAAAACCAGGATCAGCATTGGTGAGTGAGGTGAATGTTGGGCTAAAACTGCGAGAAACCATCCTAGAATTTTTACTCGAACATTTTGAATTCAGTAGAAGAAAAACCGATGAAATACGAGATCTGTACGAACCGTTCTTTTACGTGATCAGCTCATATACGGGAAGTAACGTAATACCAATATTTACCACGAACTATGATAGGGTTATCGAACAACTTCATGATGGACGTCAGCTTAAAGTTAATTATGGCTTTAGGCATGACCCCCCTTCCGCAGCAACAATATGGGACCCCAGTGAATTCAACAACTTTACACCTTCTGGTAGCAAAGTGACTGATTTAATTCTATTTAAGTTACACGGCTCGATAAAGTGGTATAAAGAGAAAAATACTGACCGGGTGGAGTGCATTGATCGCAAACTGGCTAAGGTGGAATTAAGTGAGCACTTGGAAAATGCCGTTCTCTATCCTACTCAAACTAAAAGTGTTACTGAAGACCCGTATCTGACTTGCTACGATTATTTTGAAGAATGCCTACGAAATGCTGAGCTTCTTATAGTAATAGGTCATTCTTTCGGGGATGACTATTTGAATCATGTAATTAAAAAAGCTTTTTCGGTTAACCAGCAGCTCGAGATTGTGGTGTTTAATCCAGGTTTTGAAAAGCCCAACAGGCGAAAGAAATTTGATCAGCTAAGTTTACCAAAAGATCGAAGTCACGTATTTTATCACTGCTTCGATTACGGCAAAAAGGGTGAATGTTTACTTAACCAAACGAAAAGAGAGATTGTAAGAAAACTGGGACCGGTTGAAATTTTTTGCGACTCTTTGGACGGTAATCTTGATAAATGGGATAAGGTTAAGGGAGATGCTAGAGTTGCGACTGCCCCAGATGGTAAAACAGCCTTGTACCTAAAGCATATTGGTGAACCAATAAACACGTATCTACTTGCGAAGTTAGACCTTCCAGATGCTAGTATTACGGCCGGTATTATAGAATGTGAAGTTTTTTTGAGTTCTGAGAATTGTATTGTAGATGTTGTTTTTGATGTTGATCCCAGTGATAGTGGGAAAAACTACATGGCCCGTTTTGATTCAAGATATGGTTTTGGAGACTGTCTCCTCATAGCTACTGAAAATGAGAAATGGCACGAAATGAAAGGTCAAACTAGCGTGAAAAACGTTTCACCACCAGGAGAGTGGCACTGCATGAAGGTTGAGTTTAAGAGACTCGAAAATGGTCAGATTTCAATGAAGTTGCATAATAATTATAAAGAAGTGGCTAGTACTGTAGACTCAACTTACTCAAGTGGGCGAATCGGTATGTTTAATGAGTTAGGCGATATCTATATCAAGAATTTTAGAGTAAAAGCAACCGAACTGGTCAGTCTCCCTAGCAATAATGAGAACGTGAATTAACCACGGAGACTGAAAGATGGTGTAGAAATACCAGAGATTGGCGCTGGAGTCACATATGGATTATCAAGAACTATTTTGGTATCCTCAAAGGCGTTTTGACCGAAAGCGCCAACATATCCTACGTTTGTCAAAGAGCAAAGAGCAAAGTGCTAACCTGATTTGTCATTATGGTTTGATCACCCTCGAACCATGAAAACGCTGAGTATTTTCTAGCTAACTCATTAATAATACAGTTTTTATCGTGAGTGATGAGTGGTG
>QLUP01000134.1 GCA_018725485.1 Candidatus Lithacetigena glycinireducens
GGTTGACGAAGTCGTAACCGAAACGCCCTTTTACGCAAAGCTGTCCTTTGTTGACGGGGTTGTCGCGGTCGCCGCGGACAGAGACTATTTTGTCTCCGCGTAGGCCTAAGTAAACGCCGCAGCCGGTACCGCAGTAGGGACAGATTGTTTTTACTTCGCGAGCGGGAAGAGGAGTGTCTTTGCGCACTAAAGCGCCGGTAGGACAACGCTCTAAGCATTCGCCGCAGGATTCACAGGTGGAGTCGGCTAAAGATGCGCCTCCCATAGGGCTGACTCTGGTGGTAGGGCCGCGATGACTAAAGTCGATAGCTGCCACACCGTTGATTTCAGTACAGGTACGAACACAGATGCCACATAAAATACAGCGCGTATAATCAATCGTAAAAAACGGGTTAGAAGTATCGGGTGGAACATCACTCATACCACGCCGTAGTCTGGACAGACGCTCCGGAGTAATACCGGCAAAAGCAGATACTTTTTGTAAAGCACAATCATTATTACGCCTACATGACTGGCAATCCGGATTGTGATTGACCAGAACCATTTCAACTAAGAATTTCCGCAGCTCAGCTACGTAAGGTGAATCTGTTATAACAATCATGCCTTCTTCAACCAGAGCACGACAGGCAGTGACCATTTCACCATTGATTTCCACCATACAGACGCGACAGCCGCCAAAAGTAGACAGGTCAGGATGGTAGCAGAGGTTGGGAATATAGATACCGGCTGCAGTAGCTGCTTCTAAGACTGTAGAACCTTCCGGTGCCATGACTTTTTGATCATCAATAAAAATCGTGATCATTATTTCACCCCTTCCAGAATATCTGACTTTTGCTTCCCGGTAAGCCGGATAACAGCATTAAACTTATCGGGACAAACATCAAGACAAATTCCGCATTTAGTACATTTAGTTTGGTCTATTACATGTGGCACTTTTTTCTCACCAGTGATAGCTTTTTCCGGACATTCTTTCAAACAGAGACCACATGCTTTACATTTTTCAGCCTCGATCCAGTAAACGATCAATTCTTTACAATAAAGAGAAGGACAGCTTTTGTCTTTAATATGAGCTTCATACTCAGAGCGGAAATAACCTAAAGTACTTAACACCGGGTTAGGAGCACTTTGGCCCAGACCGCATATGGAAGTTGTTTTAATACCTTTGCCCATTTCTTCCAGTGTCGACAGGTCTTCCAGAGAGCCATTCCCGGCAGTTATATCTTCCAGTATTTTTAACATCTGCTGTGTGCCTTCACGACAGGGCGGACATTGCCCGCAGGATTCATTTACAGTAAACTGGAGAAAATGCTTGGCCATATCTACCATGCAGGAGCTCTCATCGAGCACTACCATGCCGCCGGAACCCATCATTAAGCCTGCTTCCAGTAAGGAATCAAAGTCCACTTCCAGATCAAGAAGTCTTTCTGGTAAACAGCCTCCAGAAGGCCCACCGGTTTGAACAGCTTTGAAGGTACGGTCGTTAGCTATTCCACCGCCTATATCAAAAATAATTTCTTTTAGAGTTGTCCCCATAGGAACTTCTATTAAACCGTTATTTTTGATCTGTCCGGTCAGAGCAAATACTGCTGTCCCCGGGCTGTTTTTTGTTCCTATGCTGGCAAACCAGTCTCCTCCGTTGATAATAACTTCAGGGATAAAAGCGAAAGTTTTAACATTGTTTAACAGTGTTGGTTTTCCCCACAAGCCTTCTTCAGTCGTACGTGGCCGGGGCAGTGGCTTGGGCATACCGCGAAATCCTTCAATGGAGCGTACCAGTGCAGTAGATTCACCACAGACAAAAGCACCGGCTCCCTGGAATATCTTGAGGTCAAAGTTAAAATCTGTACCCAGGATTCCCTGCCCCAGGAAGTTTTTTTGCCTGGCTTGTTCAATAGCAATTTTCAAACGGGTAACAGCCAGCGGATATTCTGCCCGCACATAAATATAGCCATGGCTGGCACCGATAGCATAGGCTGCAATAGTCATTCCTTCCAGAACCGCATGAGGGTTTCCTTCCAGTACGGAACGATCCATAAAGGCACCCGGGTCACCTTCATCACCATTACAAACCACATATTTAGGCCAGTTTTCTATCTTTCTTGCAGAATCCCACTTTCTTGCTACCGGAAAACCGGCACCACCTCGTCCTCGCAAACCTGATATCTTTATTTCTTTAATAACTTTTTCCGGAGACATGCCTGTCAGAACTTTCTTTATTCCTTCATAACCACCTGTTTTGATATAACTATTAATGTCTTCCGGGTCTATAATGCCAAATTTTTTAAGAAGAATATGGTGTTGTTTGTCTAAAAAATTCTTATCCTTTGTTTTTTTACCTGGAGACAGTACTAAAAGTTCATCAACAGGAGTTCCTTTATTAATATGTTCCTCTACTATACGACGAGCGCTTTCCGGTGATACTTTACCGTAAAGATAATTTTCTCCTTCTGGGGACACAACTTCTACCAAAGGCTCCTTATAGCACATACCTATGCATCCTGTGCGTTGTAGTCGAACATCTGTGTTTTGGAGGGTTTCTTTTAAAACATCGTATACTTTTGAAGCTCCGGCTGCGATACCGCAGGTATTTAGACCTACTCGCAGACTATATTGTTGGCCAGGCATTACTGCAGACCACCCCGGATACAGGTTTAGATTTACGGGTTTCTTCAATAAGATCATTTACTTTATCAGGAGTAAGGTGGGCATGAGTTTCTTCATTGATAACTGCAACAGGTGCCAGGCTACAACATCCGACACAGGCCACACGCTCTAAGCTATATTCATAATCATCAGTAGTAGAACCACAGCTTACTCCCAGCTGCCGCTCAAAAGATTCTATCAAACGGGTAGCGCCTTTTACATGACAGGCAGTACCGTAGCATACTTTAACTTCATTTCTTCCTCGACGGGAAAAGTAAAACTGCCCGTAGAAGGTAGCTACTCCATATACCTGGCTTTCAGGGATAGATAAAAAGCGAGCAATTGCTTTTAAAGATTCTATTGGTAAGTATCCCAGAGACGCTTGAGTGTCTTGAAGAATAGGTACCAGCTTACTCCTTGTTCTCTCGTAACGGGAGAACACATCCTCGAGCCTGGACTCAAGTTTTTCCATATCCAAAATTACCTCCTTTTTCACACTACCAACTTGTTATTTATTTTTTTTCATTTCATTAATAATTTCAGTAAGTTCTTCGATTTTCGCTAACCCTGCATTGCATAGGGTGATCGAGGCATCCACATGACCCAACTTCCCACACAGAGCAATAGTGTAAATATCAGTGCCGTCTTTGATGATTTTTAAAGTTAC
>QLUP01000135.1 GCA_018725485.1 Candidatus Lithacetigena glycinireducens
TATCGTATTTTATTTAATCTTCTCTTCTGCTGGTTGTTTTTTGGTACCACAGAGACGATACAGCACCTATCAGGTGTAAAATAAGGTTTAAGGTGATTTACTTCCGAGTAAAAATCCACCGATTCATAATTCCTGATTTCTTCTTCAATATCTTTAATAATCCCGTCAAGTATAAAACCTTCACCCCAGAAAAAAGCTCTTCTCAGGGAATCTTCTAAACTCAAAAGAAAACTCCCCTTTATATAAGCCTTGCTTCTGGCTACTTCCTTTTCACTGACCCTGCCTTCCCTCAGGTTTTCTACTTCCTGGAGAATCACCCCTAAAGCCTCATCCACCTTATCAGGATGGGTGCTTAAGGCGATAGACAGCTCTCCTGCTTCCTTGAGAAGTAGCAGGGAAGAACCAATATCATAGGTAAGGGATCTTTTTTCCCGTATCTCCTCAAATAGGCGGCTGCTACCACCTACCCCTAAGAGTACATTAAAAACAGCAGCTGAGGTTTTGAGGGGAGAAAATCGGTTAAAAAGCGGATATCCTAACCTGAGGTAAGATTCTGAAGTATCGCGGGGTATACTTTTTCTCTGGGGTACCTGATATTCTGAGTTCATATCCTTAGAAGGATGATCAAAATGCTGTAAGGGAATTTTGTTCAGGATATTTATAAGGTTATTCTCTTCAAAAGCACCCGAAGCCACCATGGTTATATTGGGGTTTCGGTAAAAATATTGGTGAAGTTCAATGATATCCTGTTGAGTTATAGAAGAAACTGTTTCCGGGGTGCCCCCTATTTCTCTGGATAAAGGACCTTTAACCCATAAATTTTGAGCTAACATTAAATCTGAATACTCTTCCGGGTCATCATAGCGAAGCCTTAGTTCGTTATATACTACAGCCTTTTCTCTATCTATATCTTCTGGTAGTAAAAGAGGATTATAGACCAGATCAAGTATCATCTGTAAGGCAACTTCCGCCTGACCGCGAGGCACCTTGGCAAAATAAGCGCTATAATCATAGGAGGTAAAAGCGTCTAACCTTCCCCCAATCCCCTCTATGTTTCCTGTTATATCCTTAAAAGTTGGATAATTCTTAGTACCCTTAAAAATTACATGTTCCAGCAGATGAGAAATACCTACCCTATCTTCCTGCTCGTGTTTCACTCCCACCCCTACATAGGCTACTACGCTGGCAGAAGTATACCAGGGGCGATGGTCGCTGATGAGGGTTAAGCCATTGTCCAGCTTTATTAATTTAACCTTGTTTTCCATAATTGACCTACCTTTATTACAGCTTGATTTATGAGAAAGTTGCTGTCACCCCTGCCACTTTTAATCTTTTCATCGGTATCAGCCAGTATTAACAGGGCAAGTTCCAGGTGGCGGGGGTGCATTCTTTGAGCATAAGTTTTTAGTTTTCTATACACAAAAGGATGGAGTCCTGTTTCTTTTTCATTTAAATAGAGGGTCTTAAAGGCTCCTCTTACCTGATAAGCCAGAGCTGATAAGATAACTGAAGGTGGTTCGCCAATACTGATAAGATAGGTTAAAATTCTCAGGCTTTTACCTGTTTTACCTTCAAAAAGACTGTCAATAAGGGAGAAAATATTTTCTTCTTCAGGTGGGGAATAGACCTGCATTAAGTCTTCCATTAATACCGTCTTTTTATCTAAGGCAAATAAAATAAGTTTTTCTGTCTCCATCCTGAGAGTTTGCAGGTCCCTCTTATCATTTACCAGTGTTTCCACTACTCTGTCTTCTACGCTCAGTCCTGCACGGGTAAATAAATCCTTAATGAAGTCAGAAACAGTTTTTGCTGTCGGTTTGCTCAGCTTAATTATAGTGCCTCCCTTACTATTTATAACCTTGGTAAACTCCTGGGGAAGTGTTTCGGGAGAATAGCCTACAAAATAAGTGTTAAACAACTCTATTTTTTCTAAACTAAAAGCCAGCTGGGTTAAATCGCTTTTGGAGTAGTTATTGAGGTGGATAAAAAATATCCTACCTGGTGAAAGTAGAGGTGGTTCCAACAGGGTATTGATTATCTCATTTATTTTAAGGTCGCCGTTTTTTACTTCCTGAAAGTTAAAAGCAATTAGTCTTTTTTCTAAATAAGAGTTTATTAACTCTCTTTTAATACGGTCTCTTAAATATACTTCTGGTCCCCACAAAAGTAAGGGGAATTTGATCTTTTTCTCGCGGATAAGTTTTATAGCCTGCAGACCGTCAATCATATTTTTATTAATAAATATACCAGTTTTTTACCTGATGCTGGTAATTATGATGGTAGTATTTTGGTTTTAAGCAGGTGGATAATTTAGGAGAAATAATCCCTTCTAAAACGAGTTAGTCCCAGGTTCTTAGCTAACTCCATTACTGAACCAATCTCTTGCCTGCTGGGTATACGATTGATTTCTCGGTACTGGCTGGCTCGAAACATTGGTCTATACTGGTCCATAATATTTACATAAGAATTAATAGATATTTCATTGGCAATGAATTTAAGAGCCTCAAAACTACCTGCCAGGTTATCTGGTAGTACAAGGTGTCTGATTAAAAGTCCCTGAAAAGCAATTCCTTTGTCGTTTGTTTTTAAGTCTTCCACCTGTCTGTGCATCTCTTTAACCGCTTCTTTACACCTTTCAAAGTAGTCAGGGGCATCAGAATATTTTTGTGCTGAATCCTGCGAACTGTATTTAATATCAGGCATATAAATATCTATCAAGCCATCCAGTAATTTGATGGTGTTTACTTCTTCATAACCTCCGCAGTTATACACGATTGGAAGATTAAGACCCATTTTCCCTGCTATTTTCAGGGATTTAACCAGTTGGGGGGTATAATGGGTGGGGGTTACCAGGTTGATATTGTGGCACCCGGTATTTTGAAGCTCAAGCATTATTCGGGCAAACTTTTCTGGAGAGACGGTTTTGCCTTCACCTAAATGGCTGATGGTATAGTTTTGACAATAGTTACAGCGAAGACTGCAGTGAGTTAGAAAAATAGTACCCGAACCACCAGCTGGTTTAACCCTTCCCAGATAGGAAACTACCAGGGATGGCGAGCCAACTAATGGTTCTTCTTCGCCAAAGTGAGGCCCATAACTGGAAACCATCAGCTCACGGCCAGCCTGGCAGTAACCCTTTTCCCCTTTAATACGATTAATGTGGCATTTTCGCGGACATAAAACACAATCTTGAAGAATATTAAATAGTTTGTTTATTCTTTCGTCAATTTCACCGGTTTTAATCATTTCCAGATATAGTGGTCCGTTACTCATACTATCTTCCTTTTACCGAA
>QLUP01000136.1 GCA_018725485.1 Candidatus Lithacetigena glycinireducens
TCCAAACACCTCCCGAAATCTCTTTAATTTGAGATTATCTACATTGTATAAAGTAAAGCCGTTTTCTATTAATACCCGGTCCAGGGGTGAGCCATAGCCGTTCTTACCTTCTATGGCAAAAGTAATTACTCCCTTCTCCCTGGCCTCCATCTCTCTGAACTCCTTAATTGCCTGGTGAAACTCACTGAACTTATGGGCTACCTTACGGTCATACAAAATCTTATCTTCCTCATTCAGGATAATTACCTGATGTTGTTCACTGCCAATATCGATTCCTCCAGGTAAACTCTTCAACTGTTTATCCTCCTTCAGGCTTGTTTTTTAGGGCCCTGCCAATACCTCTTATCCCGTCTATAATAGCCACTTTAGGCACCTTCCCATTAGACAGGGTATTGGCCAGGAGCATCCGGCAGTTCAGAGTCGAGTCACCGTATATTGACAGACCCCAGTAGCCACAGATGCTCCTATGACCATTATATAACTTTATTCCATAAAGAAGGCTACTTATATTCATTTCCTACTTTTTATTCAATTTCCTATTATAGACCCCAGAATTTTACAAGCCTCACTTTCTCTCACCTCTTTTAACTCTACATAATACGAAGAGGGTTATAGAGGGGGTTTAGTAAGCTCTTTTTTTAAAGGGTTTTCGGGAGTCATAGGGGGTGTCCCCCTGGAAAAGAACAATCTCTTAAAAGGGTTTTAAGCACTTCTTTTACTTCTCTATGTGGCAAAGGCACTTGATTTAGACTTGATACTTTCTTACTACTTTCAAAGCACTACAATAGGCAACATCGGGATAACCTTATATTGCAATATGGTAGATCTCCTCACTCATAATTTCAATTCTTTATGAGGTTCTTAACACTTAATAAAGGGTGATCACCTGGAAGATGTAGTAAACATTGCAGTAAAGAATTGAAGATTACCCAGAAGTTATACTAAGTCTTCTTCCTAGCTCAGGACTGTCGGCAATTTCTTATCTTTCTTCGGCTGCCTTATTTCATAAACAGAATTATGCCTTAAGACGATACCATAGTGAAATTTTAAATCATTGATAGCAATATTGAGGATAGAGGTTGATACTTCCTTTTCCTCCGTAAGGCTGAGCAGATAGTCCTTTATGTCGTTGTTAGTCACTCCCTCTGAAGGTTTCACAGTATTTATTATATTCACTTTCAATTAATTATCAAGCGCTGATTTTCATGACTGAAATTCTAAAATTCATCGTGACAACGATTTAATTAACTCTGATTTGAATCTTTCAAGTTCAGGCAATCTTTTTACTATCTTTAATTCAATATTCAAACGACTTGTGATCGGCTGCAGTAATTCAAAAGCTTCTTCTTTTTTAACAAAAATTTGCTTTGGTATGATACCAAATTCTTCCATAGCTTTTAACAATAGACCAACAAATTTATTGTGATACTCTTGTGGTTTTATCATTTCAGCTGCTAATACAAAACTACTATTTTTGTCAATAAACACACATCCATATAGATAGTACGGCCTTTCTCTATCCTTTATAAATGTTGGTATGGGGAAAGAATCTGCCTCCCAAATCTGATTTTGATGTACCGCAGACTTTCTAATCCTCTCTAAGTGAATTTCAGGTACATCGATTAGTACAACATGTTTTGTCTCTAATGGCGCAGGTTTTAACCAACCATCCTTCCATGTAATTATATTATCCGTTGTTATTTCAGGAATGCGCACAAAAAATATGCCTTCTTGTTGTGCGGTAAGAAGATCTTCATCCTCTTTAAATCTTACCGCGACATGTATTGCCTGCTCCAAGGCTAATGTTAGGTATTCTACCTCTTCTTTACTCAAAAACCAGGGAATGTAGCCAGGACAATAATTTCGGAATAATGGCCAGGCATTATGACCTTTAAATCTAAGACCAAGAACCTTGATCAAATCAAGGTCTGGTTTTTCTAAATATCTTCGGTCTTCGAAAGATGCAGTCAAACATTTTTGGAGGTCAATTAGCTCAAAATCTTCAGGTTGCTTTTCTTCTGCCTGCGTTTCCCAACACATATCCAAGCCTTCGGTTCCTAAATAAACCACCAAACCAAAATGAACACCCAACCTTCCTGTGATACAACAATAACCAATTTCACCAGTATAAGGATTTTGAACACCGAAGATATCTGAATCCCACATCCAGTTCCAGGGTTCAATTTCTTTAAATTTAACTGCCATTGCATACAAATTTCTCCATTCCTGAATTGTTGGTAATAATTTAATATCCATATTGGTCTAGCACCCTCCTTTTTTGCGGGTAATTAATTATCATACAAGAATCGTAATCAAATTATTCCTGAAGTCAAGCAAGTTTTCTAATGCCTTTAATAGTTAAAATTATCATGATGCCAAATTTCGTTTTTTAAACATTCATAGACATTAAATACGATCGGGCAAATAGCATAATTTTCAATAATATTTATTAATCTAAAAATGAAACCACTTTTATCGAGATGAGGATAAGATACACAATCTTTAGGACGACAAGCGTAATGTGAACATAGATTATCCTTTAGAAATGGACATGGTTTCTTGTTGAATACAAATTTCTCTGGCTCTTCATATTTAACCAAATATTGATTTTTGAATTGAGCTACAGAGATAACTAAACATTTTGAGAACCTGTCAATATCCTCTTGGTCTGAAACTGGTTGGATTTCTTTACAACAATTAGCACAGATTCTACAATCCATTTGTGAAGCTACTCTCTGGTATAATTTATGTACAATTGAATCTATTTCCTCTTCAGAAATATCGCAATTCTTCAAGGAAGATCGGAATTCCCAATTCTCATCTTCTCTTTCTTTTGATAATTCTCTAATTCTCTTTAGATCAGTTTCCATCGTAATTTTCCGCTATATTATAGCAGCACACCTCTCATAATATTAGTCTTCCGCTCCTCCCACCATTTTCTAAATTCCTCAGGGTCACCCTTGAAGTAATAAATGGAGCATAAAGCTGGTGGGTTCCTGGGGCGGATTGTTTATAATAGTGAAGGGCTTCTCAGGGTGTTTTTTTAAGATGTTGATGAAGGTTATGGGGTCAACTTTAGACCAGTTGGGTTGTTCTACTTCAGTCTGATTCTGGCTTTGCTGGTATCTTAAAAGATAATTAATGGAAACTATTATTGAAATTGCTATTATAGAGATTATCAGTAAAATTAAAAGGTTTCTCATAATTTCAAATGTTATAGACCTTTCACTCCTCAATCTTCCAT
>QLUP01000137.1 GCA_018725485.1 Candidatus Lithacetigena glycinireducens
TACAAGATGGGTGCAGTGGGAGTGGTAGATGAAGGCTATTTTCGTTCTAATGTGCTATCGGTGGCTACCAGAAGGATAATGTGGTTACTGATTCTGTTAGGTATCAATACCATAACCAGCAGGATAATCATGGGTTATGAAAACTTATTAGCCAGTTTCGTTGCTTTATCTGCTTTTATACCACTTTTAATTGATAGTGGCGGCAACATCGGTTCGCAATCCTCTACCGTAGTTATCAGGAGTCTGGCACTTAAGGAGATTGAGAGTAGGGATACTCTTTGGGTGGTGTTAAGGGAGTTTTTTACCGGGTTTATCCTGGGTACTTTGATGGGAGTAATAGCCTTTTTCTGGAGTTGGTGGCTGGTGAAAAGCGTGGTTATTGCTTTTATCATTGGAGTAAGTTTGGTGATTATTTCTACCCTGGCAACTACTACTGGCACCTTTCTGCCTTTCTTGTTTAAAGCCTTAAAAATAGACCCAGCCTTAACTTCATCTCCTTTTATCACTACGGTGGTGGATATCGTAGGAATAGTGGTATATCTGGGAGTAGCTGCCTTTATATTGCTACGATAGTATTTAAAACCGTGAATCTTTACTTTTTATGGGTTATGGTAAAATATACTCGCTTAACAGAAAGGAGTGTTAGAAAATGATAAAAATTGGCATTAATGGTTTTGGTAGAATTGGAAGACAGGTTTTTAAAGCTCTTTACGATTATTATTCCGATAAAGTTGAAGTAGTGGCTATCAACGATATAACCGACACGCTTACTCTGGCTCACCTGTTGAAATATGATTCCAATTATGGTCGTTTTGCAGGTAATATTGAGGCAACCTCTGAATCAATAAAAATAAATGGAAAGTCGGTTAAAGTGCATTCTCAGAAAGACCCGGCTCTTATACCCTGGGAAGATACCGGGGCGGAACTGATTATTGAGTCTACCGGATTATTTACAGACGCTAAAACTGCAGGCGTTCATTTTAAAGGAAAGGTTAAAAAAGTATTAATTTCCGCTCCTGCCAAAGGAGAAGATATTACTCTGGTTCTGGGTGTTAACCACCAGCTTTATAATATTGAAAAACACAATATAATTTCTATGGCTTCCTGTACCACCAACAGCCTGGCGCCGGTTTCCAAAGTTTTACTTGATTATTTTGGCATTGAAAAAGGATTGATGTCCACTGTGCATGCTTATACCAATGACCAGAGGATTCTTGATCTGCCTCATACGGATTTAAGGCGAGCCCGGGCGGCAGCCATAAACCTTATACCTACCTCTACGGGTGCTGCTAAAGCCATAAGCCTGGTTCTTCCTACTCTGGAAGGAAAAATGCACGGTATTGCCTTTAGGGTACCTCTTTCTACCGTGTCGCTAATAGACCTTACAGTGGTGACTTCTAAAAATACCACCATAGTACAGGTAAATGAAGCTTTTAAAAATGAATCTCTCCATGCCCTGAAGGGTGTCCTCGGTTATACTGAAGAACCACTGGTTTCCAGTGATTTTAAAGGTATAACCTATTCCACGGTTGTTGATGGCTTATCTACCGTGGTAATAGGTGGTAACCTGGTTAAAGTTCTTGCCTGGTATGATAATGAGTGGGGCTATGCAGTAAGATTGGCTGATGCAGTCAATTTTGTTATGACTGGAAACTATCATATTACGGAGGGAAAGTAGCTTTATCAGGAATCAACTCTTATTTGGGTTAATAAAACCTTTAAAGGAGGTTTTTAGTGGATAGCGTATCTATCAAGGAAGTAGAATTAACGAGAAAAAGAGTAATTATGAGGGTTGATTATAATGTTCCTTTAACCCAGGACGGTTTAATTAATGATGATTCTCGCATAAAAGCAACCATTCCCACTATACGCTATCTTCAAGATAGAAAAGCCTCTGTTATTCTTGTTTCCCATCTTGGTAGACCTAAGGGGAGAGATTCACGTTTTAGTTTAAAGCCAGTAAAAGAACACCTGGAAAAATTGTTGGAACAGGAAATTATTTTTGCCGAGGACCTATTTAGTGAGGAAACTGAAAAAATATCTCAAAACCTTAAACCTGGCGATATTATGCTGCTGGAAAACATCAGGTATTATCCAGGTGAAGAAGAAAACAGCCCTATCCTCTCCGAAGCTATATCTCGCCTTGGTGATATTTATGTAAATGAAGCCTTTTCCGCTTCCCACCGAGCACATGCCTCAACCTATGGCGTTCCGTCGATATTACCCGGCTATGCGGGGCTTTCACTGGAGCAGGAAGTGGACTATCTCACTCTTGTTCGGGACAACCCCAATAGGCCGATGGTTTTAGTTCTTGGGGGAGCTAAAGTATTAGATAAGTTAGGTATTATTGATAAGCTACTTCCCGGGGTGGATGTTCTTATTATTGGAGGGGGGATGTGTTTTACTTTCTTGAAAGCTTTGGGGGTGAACATCGGCAAATCAATTCTGGAGGAAGATAAAATAGAAGTAGCTCGAGAAATATACAATCGTGCCCAAAAAGAAGGTAAAAAGATACTGCTACCGATTGATGTGGTAGTGTCACCCTCGCTGGCTCCAGATTCTACTGGTGAGATAATAGATGTAAGGAAAATGAGAAATGGAGACATGGGTTTGGATATCGGTCCTCAGACAGTTAAACTTTATACCGAAGAAATTCTTAAAGCGGCTACTATTTTCTGGAATGGACCCATGGGGGTATTTGAGCTGGATGCTTTCTGGGAGGGTACCAGGGGGGTTTTGGAAGCTTTCAAAGAGTCCAGAGCGGTGAAAATAGCTGGTGGAGGTGACACTCTTTCGGCTATTACCAAAGGAAATGCACATACATACTTTACTTTCCTATCTACCGGTGGAGGTGCTTCGCTGGAGTTGCTGGAGGGCAAAGACTTGCCTGGTATTTCCGTATTAAGGAAAAAAGAAAAAAGCGGAGAATAAAAAGAGTTTTTTTAGTATAATATATAGGCTGTTTTTTAAGGAATTTTTAAGGAGGCATAAATTAAGTGCTTGGTAATAGTGTTTTTATAACTATAATATATGTACTGTATTTCGTTGTGGGTATTGCTCTCACGCTTATCGTAACACTCCAACCACCTCGTGGAGAAGGTTTAGGAGCCATTGGTGGGTCAGCTCAAATGTTCAAAGGTAAAGACCCGGTTAGAAGGCTGATGGATAAGGTGATTATGAGCCTGGGAGCCTTTCTGGTGGTATTAACCATATTCCTGGTAG
>QLUP01000138.1 GCA_018725485.1 Candidatus Lithacetigena glycinireducens
GTAGAAGATAAGAAGTTACCCTTCATCCACGACTTCACCTAACACGGTATAAAAGACTTCTCTTCGCTCAGTCCAAATTCTGCTTACGCAGAACTTCTTATACTGAGACCATTATTCACTAGACACCCTAAGGACGGAGAGGTTATGCTCACAGAAAGGGAGAGAATAACCTTAAATTTGGAGGCGAATAGTTGGTGAAAGTTAGAAAATAAGCAGCAGAGGAGAAGTTAGTTATTGAGCCTGAAAGAAAAAAGAACAATTGCTGATATCTGCCGTGAACGTAGGGTAAGTCAGAGTATGTACTACTAGTGGAGAGGTAGATTCTTAGAAGCCAGCAAGAAGGGGTTTCTAGCAATTTTCTACCAGATAACACTTATCAAGCAGAGATGGAGAAGTTTCAAAAAATCATAGGTAAGCAGGCGATACAGATTGAGGTTTTAAATAAAAAACGGAATAGCTATCTCTAATAAGGTAGAGGCAATGGAGGTATTTAAAACACAGGGCTACACGGTAAAGGATGCATTTGATGCCCTCAGCATTTTTAGAAGTGGGTATTATCAAATGTTTAAGGTAAAGACAGTTGAATGGATAGCATCAAAAGCAAAGGATAGGAAGTTTTTGGAAAAGATAAAGGTAATAAAACTAGAACATCTCTTTCCGAAATCAGGAGAATTTGAGCCTGGCTTGTACACAGGGAAGACATCTATGTCAACCAGAAGATGGTTCAAAGGGTAATGAAAGACATGGCTTACTTGCGTCACGGACAGTTTATAAAGCTAAGAGGACACTACAGAGGAAAAAGCCAAAAACAACTAAGCCCAAACGATACTGTAGGTTAAACATGGCGAAACTAATGATATACTTAATTAGATAGGCGTATCTGGTGATAGTGCTTGACTTGTATACAAAGAAGTAGTTGGCTGGAATCTATCTTTAAGGAGCAATACAGGAGATTGGAAGAAGGTATTGGAGATGGCCATAAAAAGCAATTTTCCAAAAGGGGTAAGGAGATAGGAATGAAACTCATAAGCCACAACGGTTCACAGCCTACGGCCTCCTCTTTTATGAGGGATAGGGTGACATTAAGATAGATTAGAAGAGAGTGGATTATGAGAACTGTTTAAGTCGGAAACAACCTAATCCTCGTCAGGGGATTGAAACCTTGATTCAAAATAAATTTTGCGATTAGCTAAAAGTAGGACCTTGTTAACTAAATAAGAATGGTATTGGGAGGTGAAAATGGGAAGGAAATATTTGATTTGTCATTCCTGTGGCAAGAAAGTTGAATATGAAAAAGAGCAATAAATAGAAAGGAGGGAAATAGATGTTCGCATTTGTTTTAATCTATTGGATTGCCACTGTCATCACTCTTATTCTGGTAGGTCTGGGATTGATAAATGTAATGCCTCTGACCTTACTTCCTCAAGTCCTTTATAGTCTCGCTACTACCCTTCTCATTATTGGATTTTAGTGGGACTGAGGGGACTGGCAAAAGCGAGGGAAGGGAGGGAGAAGGGATATGTGAAAATAAAAAGAGAAGGGAAGTAAAATGAAAGGGAAATTGCCTGAGTCAAAGGAGATCACAATTAAAATTGATTTGGAAGATGCTAAAGAATGCCTAAAGTATCTTCCGCCAAGTCTGGAAAGGGTGAAAAATGAAATTGAAAAGGCAATTGGAAATGTCAACTTCTGGAATTTCTTGAGGGATTGTGAGCATTTGGAATTCAGTGTGGCCGATTTCCATCTCACTGGCTTAGGAAAACCTGGTTGGCATTTGTATTGCAAACATCCAGAGCATTCGAGTAAAGAAAGATATCTCAAAGATCTTCCAGAGGAAATAAGAAAATTATATCGTGGAGATCTCCCAGAAGACGTAAGAGATAAGATAACCGGTGCTTGTAATCTTGAGATTTGTCCAATATATAAGAGATAAAAATACAAGGAGGAAAGAAATGGTCTAATTTGGTGAACTTTTTAAAAAGTCTAAATAAAAAAATTTTAAGGGGGTAAAAAATGACAAAAGTAGGTGTGGTTTTATCTGGCTGTGGCTTTCTGGATGGAAGTGAAATCCATGAAGCTACCCTTACTCTTTTTTTCCTGGATCGGGCTGGAGCTGAAATAATTAAGATGGCTCCTGATATTGATCAAATGGATGTCATTGATCATCTATCGAGCCAAGCAGTAGAAGGGGAAACCAGGAAGGTTTTAACTGAATCTGCCCGAATAGCTAGGGGGGAGATTAAGAGAATGGAAGAAATTAAGGCTGATGACCTAGATGCTTTGATTTTCCCTGGTGGCTATGGGGCGGCAAAGAATTTGTCTGATTTTGCAGTAAAGGGAGTAGATTGCACAGTTAATCCTGAGGTAGAAAGATTAGTAAAGGAAATGCATCAGGCTAAAAAGCCTCTGGGTTTTCTTTGCATTGCTCCGGTGATTGCTGCTAAGGTCTTGGCTACATTTAGCCCTCAATTAACAGTAGGTAATGCCAAAGAGGAATTAACCAAAAGTGCAGCCGAGGCTATTGAAAAGATGGGTGCCAAGCACATTGCTTGCGAAGTGGCTGAGATTGCAGTTGATGAAGAGAATAAAATAATCTCAGCCCCTGCCTATATGATAGGACCAACCATTTCCAAGGTTGGTTTGGGTATCGAGAGGCTGGTGAATAAGGTATTAGAATTAGCTAGCGGTTAAAGAGATTAAAAGAGGGTTAGACTCAAGTCTGACCCTCTATTTTATTTTACGAGGGTGTTAGGAAAAGTTGAAAAGTGGACACTTGTAAAATTCAAAAGTGGACACCAGGAAACTCCTTTATCGGGTAAGTAACAGAGTGCACCATACGGTTTTCCCACCAGATTCTAATCTCCAGAGCTTCTCTTTTTGTATCAGGAATCAGATGAACTTCCACCCCCTCTCTTAGTGGTACATTTGGCACTAGTATTTCACGATTGAATAAAGATATCCTTCGGTACCCGTTAACCATGCGTTTCTCTCGCAAACAGAAGATGTCTTTGCTTAAGGTATAGGGCTTAGGTAAAACAAACGGTCTAAACAGGCTATTTCCTTCTTTCCTGGCCTTCTCCAAGCGGATGCTGGGGATTTCTCTAGGGCACAGGTCCTGACGATCCTGTCCTGGAGCCAACGGTAAGGTCTTTCTACTTTACCTTTAGCCTCAGGAGAGAGGGCATAACTAACATCTACCCCTAATATTTTCATTACCTGTCT
>QLUP01000139.1 GCA_018725485.1 Candidatus Lithacetigena glycinireducens
TTATTTAATGATAACCTAAGTAAGGAAGAGTTTTGCGTTCCTTCGCGCCAGTCACGGTGGCAATAGACGGCGCGAAGCTGGATTTTTTTGAGGGAAAAGGATCTTAAAAATCAGCCTCTTTGATTCGGCGCCAGCCCAAAATACAGACAGCACTAATGATAAAAACAAAAAATGCGACACTGGTCCAAAGAGGCGGCATGAGATAGGGGAAAAATATATCTTCTCTTGGCCAGTGAGTCATTAGCATCATCTTCATACTTGGACTTAGATAACGTGACCAGAAAAAAACATGACCTGTAAGGCTAAAATCAAGCAAAGTCCAAAAAAAGACCAATCCGATAATAGCAAACGGCTTTGCTAAAAACAGTGACAATAAAACAAAACAGGATATTATCGAGCCAAGCCCCAAAGCAGCCAGTAGAGTCATGCCGATAACCAGATGAAAAACAGAAGCATCAGAAGCAAGCACCGGGAAATAACGCCACCCATCAAATTCTCCCATAGCAAACTGACTTGGGGTAAACGAAAGCGGGATTTCCCGGATTAAACCCCAAAGAAAGGTTGAAAACAAAGTGGCAAACAGGGCTAACAAAGCAATCGAAAAAACCATGATCAGTTTGGCTAACCACCACTTGAAGCGGCTTGGTCTACGGGTTAAAACCAGCCAATGATAATTGGTGAGGTAGTCGTTGGTTACTACATCGCATACAGAAAAAGCAATAGCAAGCAGCAAGACAACGGTAAGGTCAATCCGGTTGTTCATAACTAAAAAATAAGCGTCCCAAATATTGATACCCACTTGCTGGTTAATAGCAATCGCGCTTATTAGACCTGTGTTTGCCCAGCCAAGGAAAAAGGCGGCCAGAAGTATCGGCAGCCAGCGCCTAGGAGCAAAGATAAATTTGGCAATTTCATTTAAAATTACTCCTTTCATTGCTTTAAGCCTCCAACTTCCCGCAAGTAAATGGTTTCTAAATCACTTTCTTCAGGATAAACGGCTTCTATGCTGACACCCAAGCCAACCAAATCTTTAATTAGCGCGGGCATGGCAATGGCACCCTGCAGGCGCAAATCTGTTCCTTCACCAATTACTACCCATTTCCCGTTTTTGGCCCAGTCGGTTACGGTTTCGGCGTCTTTAGGGGTGGTTAGTTTAATTACTGCTTGCATTTGTTGGGATTCGTTACCGGTTTTTGGGCTAAAACGGCGTACTATATAGCCGTTTTTAATAATGGCTATTTCGTCACAGATCCGTTCAACTTCCGTCAACAAGTGACTGGCCAGCAAAACAGAAATGCCTTCTCTCTTAACCTGCAAAATAAAGTTTCTTAAATCAGCTATTCCTTGCGGGTCAAGGCCGTTAGTCGGCTCGTCCAAAATCAACAGTTCCGGTTTTTCCATAATGGCCTGAGCCAGGGCTAGACGCTGCCTCATACCCAACGAGTATTTCCTGACTGGACGCTTGTCTTCCGGGTTTAGGCCAACCTGCCTTAGAGAAGCCTCCATCTCAGTGGTGCTGACCCGGTTATTAATTGAAGCTAAAAGCTGCAGGTTGCGCAGGCCTGAAAGATGATCAATGACCGGAGGGCTTTCAATAACCAAACCAATGCTGGGCAGTTCCTCTGTTTTTTCCCTCCTGTTGGTCTGGCCTGCCAAGGTAACCGTACCGCTGCTTGGCCGTACTAATCCGGTAATCATTTTAAGCAGGGTTGTTTTGCCGGCCCCGTTTGGCCCAACAAGTCCAAAGATCTGTCCCGGATAAAGTTCAAAACTTGCTTCTCTAACTACCCATTTCTGACCATAGCGCTTGCCGGCCATTTTCAAACTGACTACCGGGACAGCAGACGAAGGAAAAGTTTCTTTTACCCCAACGAGGTTTCTGTCGTCAGATATTACTGTGGTTGATTCTTTCATTTTGTTACAACTCCTTTGCGGACAGCTCTAAATGCCATCGGTAAACAGGTATTTTATAACTGCCCAGCTATACAAAATACTACCGAAAATAAGCCAATAAGCAGTCATGTTTAACATATTGACCCACGGCTGATGATTTATCATAAAAATTATCCGCTCATACGGATTAAGCCATTGCAAGGAACCGGGCAGAAAAAATGCCAGTGCCAGGATAATTAGTACCGGCAAAGACATCGCCGCATAAGGACTGGTGGTGTAAGTGGCAGCGACAAAAGACAAGCCAAGCACCGCTATGCAACTTAAAACAATCAGAGTAAACACGGCTGCAGCATGAAGCAAAGGACTATGGAGCAGCAGTTCAGGGTGAAACTGTTCTGTTTCGCTTCCCAGCCATAGTGTTCCGCCGCGTATGACTGCCCCGACCAAAGAATAAAAAGCTGCCAAAGCTCCCGCTAAAATAAAACAGTTAATTGCGCCACCCAACATTTTAATTGCTAAATAGCGGGATTTAGTAAGGCCGCGGGTTAATACCAGCCAAGAGTAAGAATTATGCCGTTCACGGACTAAGCTATCGCCAATGATAAAAGATAGCAGCAGGGGGAGTATAAACAGGAAGCTTGCGCTAGGATCAGCCACTGTCATCACATCCCATACGTCAAAGGCGGCTAAACTCAAAAACGCCAGCAAAACCTTTGTCTGAAAAAGTGTGCGCCAGATTTCATTTTTTAAAAGTCGCCAGAACATTTATATCCCTCCTGCTACTCTTTTGGTGTCCGCTGTTACAGATGGTTCCAGAACCAAGTTCCCTGAGCCCGTACCGTTACATATGTCCATAATACAGAATTTAGACGCACTACTACCCACCTGTTAATTCCGGTGTTGTTTCTCCACAAAGCGGTGCGAGTGGTGCTTGGGCTGACAATTACTGTTGGTCCCAGCGCTGCCCTGGTGTCTGCACGGCTGATTTGCATGGCAATATCTTGTCCACCGGAAGCCGCAAGCCTTGTTTCAAAGAGCCGTCCATTGTTCAGCAAATAGTTGTGTGACCAAGCGTCTCTGAATGGTGGGATAGATATGTCGTAGTTTTCCTGATTTGCGGCAAAGGCGTTAGTGCTGAAGCCAACCAAACTTACGAGCAAAACTAACAATATGAATACTTTTTTCTTCATTCTCAATTTCCTCATCCTCCTACAAGTTATTGTATTTGACAGCAACCGCCACAGGCATTACAAAACCATCCTTCCTGCTAAAATTTGACATCGCTGCCATTGTGCTAACAATATCAC
>QLUP01000014.1 GCA_018725485.1 Candidatus Lithacetigena glycinireducens
AGAAAAGAGGAGCAAAAATCAGAAGATTTTTTACCCATTGCTTAGGTCTCAGGGAAAGAATTATATCAAATATCATCTTATATAGTATTTTTTAAAAAAGTATAGACACACACCAATATTCTACCATCATTAGTAACCTCTTTTTCATAAAAGTTTATGAGAAAAAATTGTGATATAATTCTATGTTATAGACCTTGTTTCATTTTATGAAAAGAGGAATTTTTGGAGATACAGCGATGTTTAATAAAGATGAGAGCGACCTAAAATCAAAAGACCTGGAAATGATTTCGCCTCGACGAGGGGAAGTCAGATCTGGAAAGGTCGTAAAAATTGATGTTGACGGAATTTGGGTTGATATTGGTTATAAAACTGAGGGTTATGTTCCGCGGACTGAACTGTCTGAAGAAACCCTTAAGGCAATGTCTTCTGGTTCTTTGTTAGGACAGGAAGTTTTATTTCAGATTTTGAAAGTTATGGGTGAAGAATCTATTCTACTCTCTGAAAAAAGAGCCCTGATGCAAAAAACCTGGAATACTGTTAAGCAAGCATATGAAAAACAGGAGATATTAAAATATTTTGTAGTTGAAGAAATTAAAGGCGGTCTTCTGGTTGATATAGGGGGAGGGTTGAAAGGCTTTGTACCTGCTTCTCATATCGGATTAAAATTTACTAAAGACCGCTCTAAATATATAGGCAAAAAGATTAAGGCAAGAATACTACAATTTGATCCCAGTAAGAAAAGTGTTATTTTATCTCAGAAAGTTGTTCTTGAAGAGGAAGAAAACCGAAGAAAAGAGAAACTTTTTAAAGGTCTCAAAACAGGGGATATTAAGTGGGTTAAAATAATCCGCATAGATGAAGAAGGAGTTAAAATATCTTATGGTGGTATTAGCGGCATAATACCTATAGATGAGCTTTCCTGGAGAAAAATCAGGCTTCCAGTTAAATTTTTAAAAGAGGGAGATGTCATTCGAGCTTATGTTTTAGAGGTAGATGGTGAAAAACAAACCCTTAAATTTTCTCTTAAATTAGCTCAAACCAATCCCTGGGAACAATTTAATAAAGTGCATCCTGAAAACTCCATTGTTGATGGGAAAGTTGTTCGGGTTGATGGTTATGGAGTATTCGTAAGAATAGGATGGATAGTAGGGTTAGTTCCATTTACAGAATTAAGTTGGGGAAGAAATGTTAAGCCTCAAGATTTATATAAAGAAGGCGACCATGTCAAAGCCAGGGTAACTCTTGTGGATATTGAAAAACAAAGAGTTAATTTAAGTATTAAGAAGGTGAAAACGGATCCCTGGGATAATATAGAGACCAGGTTTAATATCGGAGACCTGGTAGAAGGCCAGATTACCAAGGTTTACGATTTTGGCGGTTTTTTACAGGTTGAAGATGGTATTGAAGGTTTGATCCCCTTCTCAGAAATTACTTATAAAAGAATTAAAAACCCGAGGGATATTCTACATAAAGGCGACCAGGTAAAAGCTCGTATAATTAATGTTAAAAGAGATGAAAGAAAACTTACCCTCAGTCTGAAAAGCATGGAAGAAGACCCCTGGAATAATATTGAACAGAAGTATCCCTTTAACTCCTATGCCAGAGGGACTGTGGTAAAAATCGCTTCATTCGGCGTATTTGTTGAGTTAGAGGCAGGTGTTGAAGGATTAATCCCTCTTTCCCATTTATCTTCAAAGAAAATAACTGACCCTAAAGAAGTAATTAATGAAGGGCAGGAGGTCGTTGCCAAGGTTATTTATGTCAGTAAAGAAAGAAGAAGGGTAACCCTGTCATTAAGTCTCATACGTATTGATAATGAGTATGAGGAGATAAAAAAATACCTTGAAAGTCAGAAACTTGAGGAGTTTACCCTGAAAGAGATAATGCAGGATCTATCCTCACGGTTAATGAGTTAGAGTGATAACTGAGCTGAAGGAGATTGTTGATCAAATCTATCCTCAATTAGTTGAGTACAGGAGATTTTTTCATACCTATCCCGAGTTAGGCACTTTAGAATTTGATACTTCAGAGTTCATACAAAAAAAACTCACAGACTGGTCTATACCTTATGTAAAAGTGTTTAATACAGGTATAGTAGCACATATTGAAGGAATAAAAGCTTCTGGTGACAAACCCAAAGTGATTGGCATAAGAGCAGATATGGATGCTTTACCCATTGAAGAAGAAAACGAGGTTTCTTATCGGTCAAAGTATCCAGGTATAATGCATGCCTGTGGGCATGATGGTCATATGGCAATACTTCTGGGATTAGCCCAGTTGTTAATCGAAAGAGAAAGAAATTTTGCTGGGAAAGTGGTTTTAATCTTCCAACCTAACGAAGAAGGTCTTGGGGGGGCCAAGCCCATGATTGAGGAATATGATTTTTCAGATATAGATTTATTTTTCGGATTCCATCTGGATAATCTGTATCCTACAGGAACTATCGGCATAAAAAGTGGCTATTTTTCTGGTAATACCGATGACCTCGAAATAACTATTATCGGCAAAGGTGGTCACGCAGCTTATCCCCATTTAGGTATCGACCCTGTAGTAACTGCGGCCTCTTTAATTCAAAACCTCCAGCTTGTTGTTTCCAGGCTCACAGATCCCTTTGAACCTGTTGCTTTAACTTTTGGAAAGATATCTGGTGGTAGCAAGCATAACATAATTCCTCCCGAAGTTAAGCTCCTGGGAACCCTGAGGACAATGAACGACGAGGTCAGAGCAAAATCTCTGGAAAAGGTAAGAGATATTTGTCAGGGCATATCTTTAGCCAGTGGAGCACATATTGATATCAAACATACTCCTGGATACCCTTCAATTTATAATGATCCTCAGTTATCCAGTGAAGTTTTTGACTACTTAAAGGATATCTTTGGAAAAGAAAAAGTGGTAGAAGCTAATCTTGGATTAGGAGGAGAAGATTTTGCTTATTTTTGTAAGATTTCACCTGCCTTATATTATCTTATTGGAAGTGCTTTTACTGATAAGGAGAGAGTTTTTCCCCATCACCACCCCCGATTTGATATAGATGAAGAATCTCTACGCATCGGCCTTTATTCTATATCCAGTATACTTTTTAATTATCTCGAGTAATAAAAATGTTCAAACTCCATACCCATTTTAGTCCCCGGGGTGACCAACCAGGGGCAATAGATGAATTAATAAATGGTATCTATTCAAATGTTAATCCTCAAACTTTGCTTGGAGTTACAGGTTCAGGTAAAACATTTACTATTGCCAGGGTAATATCTTCAGTCAACCTGCCTGTACTGGTATTGTCACATAACAAAACCTTAGCTGCCCAATTATACGGGGAGTTTAGAGATTTTTTTCCGGAAAACCGCGTAGAGTTTTTTATTAGCTATTATGATTATTACCAACCAGAAGCTTATATACCCCAAACTGATACCTACATTGAAAAAGATGCAAGTATTAATGAGGATATTGATAGACTACGGCATTCTACACTGCAAAGCTTGACAGAAAGAAGTGATGTGATAGTAGTAGCTTCGGTCTCGGCTATCTACGGGTTAGATGTTCCTGAAGCGTATCGTGACCAGGCGATAGTGTTAAGAGAAAAAGATATTTTTCCTATACAGGATTTGCAGAGGAAACTTTTTACTCTGGGATATCAAAGAAACGACCTGGATCTTTCAAGGGGGAAATACAGGAAAAAAGGAGAAATATTTGAGATTTATACATCTTCTTCTGAGTCTCCTCTCAGGTTAACCTATCTTGATGAAGAAATAGAAAAGATTCAAGAGATTGATTATACTACAGGTAAGCCTCTCAGAAGATATATGAGTTATGTAATTTATCCTGCAAAATATTTTGTTGCTGAAAAAAGTAGAATCGAAAAAGCTGTATCATCAATTAAGGCTGAGCTTGAGGAGCATTATCGTTTTTTACTGGAAAATGGAAAACTGTTGGAGGCTCAAAGAATCAAGCAAAGGACCGAGTTTGATTTGGAAATGTTGCTGCAGACGGGTTATTGTCAGGGTGTGGAAAACTATTCTCGACATCTGAGCGGTAGAAAACCAGGAGAAAAACCTTACACTCTTTTAGACTATTTTCCGAAAGACTTTCTCTTAGTAATTGATGAATCTCATCAGTCTATTCCCCAGTTAAGAGCAATGTATGAGGGTGATAAATCCCGAAAGGAGACACTTGTTGATTTTGGTTTCAGGTTACCCTCTGCTCTGGATAACAGGCCCCTTAAGTTTGAAGAACTAACTGGATACATGAAAAAAGTAATATTTGTTTCTGCAACTCCCGGACCATATGAAATTGCGAATTCTCAAAAAATAGTAGAGCAGATTATCAGACCGACAGGATTAACCGATCCCGAGGTTATTTTAAGGCCGGTAGAGGGTCAGGTAGACGATCTATTGGGTGAAGTTCACGATTGTATTAAAAGAAATGAAAGGGCGTTAGTTCTGGTTTTAACGAAAAGGTTAGCTGAAAACTTAGCAGAGTATCTTGCTGAACTGGGTATCAAAGCTCGCTACCTTCACAGCGATATTGGCACCATAGAAAGGGTGGATATTTTAAAGTCTTTAAGGGAAGGCGAAATAGATGTACTTGTGGGTATAAATTTACTCAGAGAAGGCCTTGACCTGCCTGAAGTGTCTCTGGTAGCCATTCTGGATGCCGATAAGGAAGGGTTTTTAAGGTCCGAAAGGTCTCTAATACAGATTATGGGTAGAGCATCAAGAAATATCAATGGAAGGGTAGTTATTTATGCGGATAAACTTACAGGCTCCTTACAAAAAGCTATTTTTGAAACTGATAGAAGGAGACAAATTCAATTAAAATACAACCAGGAAAATGGAATCTCCCCCCAATCTATTATCAAGGCGGTAAAGGATGTTCTTGAGGTTATAAGAACACGGAAAGAAGATGAAAAGGTTCTTTTTTCACATAATCCTGAACAACTCGAACTAGTTATTATGCACCTGGAAGAAGAAATGAAAGTTAGAGCTCAGGAGTTGGAGTTTGAGGAAGCAGCTGAAATCAGGGACAGAATTATTGAATTGAAAAATAAATTAAGGAGAATAAAGTAAGTTGCCAATAGATAGGATTGTTGTGAAAGGTGCCCGGGTACACAATCTCAAAAATATTGATGTTTTCATTCCCCGTGATAAATTAACAGTTATAACTGGGGTATCTGGTTCAGGTAAGTCAACTTTAGCTTTTGATACTATACACGCTGAAGGGCAGAGAAGGTATGTTGAATCTTTATCTGCTTATGCCAGGCAATTTCTTGGCTTGATGGATAAGCCAGATGTGGACTTTATTGAGGGTTTATCACCCACCATAGCTATAGACCAAAAATACATAAGTAGAAGTCCGCGATCTACAGTGGGAACTATGACCGAAATCTATGATTATTTAAGACTTCTTTATTCAACCATTGGTAAACCATATTGTCCCGAAGATGGGACACCTATTAGAAGACAGAGTATTGATGAAATGGTACAGGAAATAACTCACAAATTCAAAAATGATAGAGTATTTCTTTATGCACCTGTGGTTAGGGGAAGGAAAGGGGAATACCGCAAATTACTTGAAAATATATTAAAACAGGGTTTAACTAGGGCAAGGGTTAATGGTGAATTAGTCAATCTGGAAGAAGGAACGCCATCCCTGGATAGATATAAGGTTCACCATATTGATATTTTGGTGGATAGAGTGATGGTAAAAGAGGATGACCTTTCTCGACTCATAGATTCTCTGGAAATAGCCTTGAAGCTCGGTGACGGACTGGTTCTGGTGGAATCTGATTCAGGGGTTAGTGTCTTAATGTCTGAAAAATTCTCCTGCCCTGTTTGTGGGTTTCGTTATAAAGAAATTTTACCAAGGCTTTTTTCTTTTAATTCCCCTTATGGAGCTTGTCCTGATTGCACCGGATTAGGATATAAAATGGAGATAAGCAAGGATTTAGTTATTCCTGACATGGAAGCATCTATTCTGGAAGGTGCTATTGAACCCCTGGCCTTTAGTAATTACTACACCTCTGTTTTAGGGAATGTAGTAAAGCATTATGGATCAAATCCTGAGAAACCCTTATCCACTTATCCTCCTAAGGTAATACAAGCACTTCTGTACGGAACAAACGGGGAAAAAATTGAACTCTCCTATACGGATGAGTTAGGATTAAAACACTCCTATTATAATATTTTTGAAGGTGTTATCCCTCTTCTTTTAAGGAGATATCGAGATACAGCCTCAGACAATATGAGGGATGAGATATGTAAATACCTGCTGGAAACTCCCTGCAAACTGTGCGGTGGTAGAAAGCTGAAAAAAGAAGCCCTGTCTATTTATGTTGGTGAGCTAAATATATACGAGCTTACCTGTCTTACAGTAGATGGGGCAATCAAGTATATCCATAATTTGAGCCTTTCCCTACGAGATGAATTGATTGCAGGGCAGGTGATAAAAGAAATTAAGAGTAGATTAAAGTTTTTACAGGATGTTGGTTTAAATTACCTTACCTTAAACCGTTTATCAGGTACTCTTTCTGGGGGGGAAGCTCAAAGACTTAGATTAGCTACTCAGGTAGGTTCATCACTTGTGGGTGTAACTTATTTACTTGACGAGCCATCTATTGGATTACACCCCCGTGATAACCATAGATTATTAGAAACCCTTTTCAAGTTAAGAGACACCGGAAATACTGTTGTAGTAGTGGAACATGACGAAGAAACTATAAAATCTGCTGATTATGTGGTTGACCTGGGTCCTTTAGCCGGTGTTAAGGGAGGTAATGTTGTTTTTCAAGGTTTAATTGATGAGTTCATCAATAAGAGCAGTTCTCTAACAGCAAAATACCTGAGAGGAGAAGAGAAAATACCGGTTCCCGAGAAAAGAAAAAATGTTTCAGGATATATTAGTCTTCAAGGAGCCTCCAAGCATAACCTGAAGAACATTTCTTTGAAAATTCCGCTCGGGTTATTAACCACCATAACCGGGGTTTCCGGTTCAGGTAAATCAACCTTGCTATACGAGGTTATTTATAAAGGGCTTCTTTTTGCTTTAGGTAGAAACAAGATCAAACCAGAAGGTTTATCCAGTATATTTATAAACCAGGATGTCGAAAGAGTACTTTTAGTTGATCAAAGTCCAATCGGGCGGACACCTCGGTCTAACCCAGCTACCTATATTGGGATCTTTGATTATATAAGGAAATTTTTCTCAGAATTACCTGATTCGAAAATCAGGGGTTATCGACCTGGAAGGTTCAGTTTTAATGTTAAAGGTGGAAGATGTGAGGCTTGCCGTGGAGATGGTTTTATAAGAGTTGAGATGCATTTTCTACCCGATGTACATGTTCCCTGTGATGTTTGCGGAGGTAAAAGATATAATTCTGAAACTCTCGAGGTTAATTATAAAGGACACTCTATATCAGATGTTTTAAACTTGACGGTTGATGAAGCAGTCAAACTTTTTAGTTTTTCTCCACCTATTAACCGAGGTTTGAGTTTTTTACAGGAAATAGGATTGGGTTATCTTCAACTTGGTCAACCAGCTCCCACTCTCTCGGGTGGTGAGGCTCAAAGAGTTAAGCTATCAACCGAGCTACAGAAGAGAAATAATTCCAATATTGTTTTTTTATTAGATGAACCTACCGTGGGTCTTCACTATCTTGATGTGGATAACTTACTTAAAGCTTTGCACAAGCTGGTAGACAACGGTAATACAGTAATAATTGTAGAGCATAATCTTGATATAGTTAAAAATGCTGATTATGTAATTGATCTTGGACCGGAAGGGGGAGAAGCAGGAGGGTTTCTTGTTGCCCAGGGTTCTCCGGAAGAGATAGCCTTACACCCGGTATCTTATACCGGAGTTTATTTAAATAAAGTATTATGTCAAATAAAAGCTGTTTCCACGAATGTTTGAACGACCTTCCTGAAAAGCCAGGAGTTTATTTACTCAAAGATACTGAAGGCTGTGTTTTATATGTGGGTAAAGCTTTATCTATTAAAAATAGGGTATCTGACCATGCTCGAGATGAAACTAAAAAGTTTTACAATAGAGTAACCAGTGTAGATTATATAACCACCAGGAACGAGAAAGAAGCATTAATTCTGGAAGACAATTTAATAAAAAAATATCGTCCCAGGTTTAACATCCGGATGAAAGATGATAAAGAGTACCCTCTTATTTTAATTACTTCTGAAAAATACCCCCGAATACAGATAGTTAGAAAAAGGAATAGAGAGGGGATATTTTTTGGACCCTATACAGATAGTTTAGCCATTAAGAATGTGGTAAAGTTCGTTAGTAAAACTTTTGGTATTGCTGCCTGCGATAAATCTTTCAAAACTCGTAATCGTCCCTGCCTGAAACATCACCTCAAGTATTGCTTAGCTCCCTGTTGTGAAAAAATTTCCCGGGAGGAATACCATGAAAATATCAATAGTGCTATTAGATTTTTGTCGGGTGATGTAAGCTACATTTTATCCACTTATGAAACACAAATGAATATGGAAGCAGAAAAAATGAACTACGAAAAAGCAGTAATATATAGGGACAAAATTAGAAGTATAAAACATCTACAGGAGAAACAAAAAGTGTTTTTACCTAACGATAGAAGTAGTAGGGATTTTATATGCTTTATCATCACTGAAAAGGAAGTTCATGCTGAAAGGTTGAGATTAAGAGAGGGGAGATTAGTAGGTGAAGACCATTTTATTTTGGAGAATGTTCATGAATCTACCCCCGAGACAGTTATTGAATACCTTATGGAAAGAGAATATCAACATAATTCCGATTTACCCGAGACTATCATTATTAGCTTTTACATTGGCGATAAGGAGTATAAATGGGTAAGAAAAAAGGTTAAATTAAACAAAAATATTATTTTGAAAAAGACTGTTACCGAAGATGAAAAAAGCTTGATACAGTTGGCTTTTCAAAACAGTGTAAACCGCATTAAGATAATAACTAATAAAAGTGTTGATAAGTTTAATAGCGAGGCCTTGGAACTGAAGCAAGTTCTTAATTTACCTGTATTACCGGAAAAAATTGAAGGTTATGATATTTCTCATCACCAGGGAGCAAATGCCTATGGTTCCATGGTTGTTTTTTATAGAGGGGCTCCTGAAAAAAAAGAGTATCGGATATTCAAACTTAATTCACCCATCCAGGATGATTATGCCTATCTGGAAGAGGTATTGAATAGAAGATTTAAAAATTATGTAGATAAATACAAAAATTTTGCCTATTTACCTGATATAATACTGATTGATGGAGGTAAAGGACACCTAAGTATAACCTTGAAGGTTCTGAGAAGTTATGGATTACAGGTACCAACAGTTGCCCTGGCTAAAGAAGATGAGTCTTTGTTTTCAAATTTACTGAAATACCCGCTGAACCTTCCCAGGAGGTCACCAGCTTTGCAACTTCTACAAAGGGTAAGGGATGAGGCTCACCGTTTCAGCCAACGACACTACCGTAAAAAACATGCAGAACTAAAAACCATACTCCTAACCATTAAAGGTGTTGGTAGTGTTAGGGCAAACAGGATATTAAACCAGCTAAAAAATACTAAAAACATTTATAATCTTAGTTATGAGGAGCTTTTGAATATAAAGGGCGTCCCTCAGCAAATATTAAGGAGGATTTATGAGCAACTCCATAAATAATATTGTTTATTATGACTTTCCCTGGAGTAAGGGAGAGTTGTATTTTAACCCCCAGGACCAGCTAATTAAATTAAATTTTTACCTTACCAGCCCCATTCTTGAGAAAAATTGTTATATCTCCCCAAATTCTGTAAAATTCATCAAAGAACTATCTATATATTTTTCAGGTGAAAAAATAACTTTTTCGGTTCCCATCAATCTTGATGGTTGTACTGCCTATCGTAGGAATGTATACCAGGTGTTAGTTAAATCAGCAACCTACGGTAAAACAATTACTTATAAAGAGTTAAGCCTAATAGCTGGGGGTTCACCCCGGAGCATAGGGCAAGCAATGAAACATAATCCGATAGGGATTGTTATCCCCTGTCATCGGGTTGTGGGGTCATCAGGCTTAGGTGGTTTTAGTGGGGGCTTAGAAGTTAAGAAATACCTTGTTAATCTTGAGAGGAGGAATTAATATGAGAATAGTATTTGTAGCAGGGATTTCTGGAGCTGGTAAGACAACCTGTCTCAATACTCTGGAAGACCTGGGTTATTATACTGCCAGCAGTATCCCGGTTTCAGTTCTTCAAAAATTAATTGATGTTGTTTATAAAGAAGAAAGTATGACCAGGTTAGCTTTTTCTCTCGATACCAGGACAGGTTTTGATCCGCCACTTTTTGTCAGGTTACTTCATGATCTCAAGGATAGCAGGTACAATTACGAAATAATCTTCGTAGATGCTTCAGATAGCGCACTTTTAGAAAGGTATGCCCTGAGCAGAAGAAGACATCCCTTTGAGGAATCGGGTAGTTTATTGGAAGCAATAGAAGAAGAAAGAAGACACCTGGCTTCTTTAAGAGAGATATCTACTTTTATCATTGATACAACTTTTCTTACGGTAAAGGATTTAAAAGAGGCAGTTAAAGATTATTTCCTTAAAGAAGGGGAATTTCCTTTTGAAGTTAGTATTATATCTTTTGGTTTCAAGTATGGTATTCCACAGGATGCAGATATGGTTTTGGATGTTCGTTTTTTAGCTAACCCTTATTACGAAGATGATTTATGTAATCTGGATGGAACAGACAGCAAGGTGCAAAAGTTTATAGAAAAAGGGAATTCAACCGGAGAATTTTTCTCCAACACACTGAATTATTTAAAATTCCTGCTTCCGAATTATCAAAAGGAAGGGAAAGCTGTTTTTCATTTAGCTGTAGGTTGTTCTGGGGGTATGCATCGAGCGGTTTATATTGGAGAAAGACTTAGAGCTGAATTAAAACAATTAAATTATCCTGTAAGGCTGTATCACAGGGACATTAAAAGAAAGGGTGGGTAATTGATTGGAAAATAAGGTCAGTATTACAGAAATGGTGAGAGATGAGCTTATATCATTAGGCTCTGATTACCAGTATTCTAACATTTCTGGTTCTAAAAAGTGGGAAATCAAAGCCTTTACTGATTTTTCTAAATCTTTAAGCAACAATACCTTTTACTTTAGTTCAAGAGAAATATTAAAAATAAGACGACTGATGGTTCTTTTAAAGGGAACAGAAGCAAAACATTTTAGAAAGAAAAGCAATTTTGAAATAACCATTCCAGCACATCTCTTACCTAAAGCTGGTGATAAACCTCTTAAAAATGGCATACGAGCATATCTTAGGGGTGCATTTTTAGCTTCAGGAAATGCTAACATAGATGGTGGTAATTATCATCTCGAAATCATTTCCAAAGAACCCCAAAAACTATTTGAGAGTTTTACTCATCGTTCTGGACTCCACTTTAAGGGTTATTCCAGGCGGGGCAGAATTGTATATTATTTAAACAGTATTGATGATATTATCTCTTTCCTTACCTTGATTGAAGCTGTAGACACTGTTCTTTATATTTATGATACCCTATTGAGAAGAAGGGTTAGAAATCAGACCCAGGTATTGGTTAATTATGACCTGGCGAATACCGGAAGGTCTTCCAGGGCAGCGCAAAAGCAATTGAAAAAAATTGAAGAGTTAAGAACTGCACGCCTGTTAGAAAAGATTCCTTCTTCCCTGAGGGAGATTGCAGAAGTACGATGTAACAATCCTGATTACACCCTGGTGGATATTGCCCGTTCGTTAAACCTAACCAAGTCGGGAGCAAACAACCGTATAAGGAGACTGCTTAATTGGAAGTGCAACCAGGATTAGCTAACGAGCAGAAACAGAGATTAAAACTGACAAACGAAATAAAGGCATCGTTAGAGATACTGTCCCTGCCTATTGGTGAGATACTGCTAATTTTAGAAAAGGAGTGCCAGGAAAACCCCTTTATAGAGATAAGCGAAAGTAATCTTTATAGCAGTTTAGAAAGTAATGTTGATGATAGCTGGAGCGATTCAGAGTATAAATCTTTTGATTGGCTACCTGCACAAAAAGATTCATTTTTGGGTTACATTGACCAACAGGTAAAAGTAATGTTTTCTGGAATTAGCTATGAGGTATCGCAGGATATCATAAAAAATTTATCACCTCTCGGTTTTTTAGAAGCTTCTCCCGAAGAAATTGCAGGCAATAATAATATTAGCGTTGAAGAAGTAAATATTATTAGAAAAGAGTTTATGTCGCTTGAAGGTCTGGGGATTGGTGCGCTAAATTACCTGGAGTATATCATCTACTTACTTTCATCAGCTCGAGAAGGAAACATCATAATGGAAGAGGTAGAAAACTATTTAATGGTGGCCATTTCAGACCCCAAGCGAGCTAATATTGAGTATGAACACATTTATAATAAGTTAAAAAATATGCCTCCCTATCCTTCATATAGTTTTGAAGATACCTATGAGAAGAGGAGTTTGGTTGATGCAGTTTTAGTTCCTCAAGAAGATAGGTTTGAAGTTGAAATATTCAACGAACCTGAAATATCGTTCTTAAACAAGGAGTATATCCAATTAATTAAATCATCCGACTATGAAGCCAGAAAATTCTTGAACGATAAGTATCAAAGAGCAAAAGCATTAATCAGGGCTATTTATAAAAGAAATGAAACTTTAAAAGAAGTGATTCGCTTTATAAGCAATCAACAAAAGTCGTTTCTTACTGGTAACAGTAGTTTTCCTGTATCTTTGACGGAACAGCAGATTGGAAAAGAATTAAAGATACACCAAACAACAGTTTCTCGAGCTATTAAAAATAAGGTTATCAAAACCCCCCGAGGGTTTGTATCTCTTAAATCGTTGCTTACCCCGGTTGGTATAAAGGGCGCTAAAACAAGAAACCAGGTATTACATGAAGTTAGTGAGCTTTTCAGGCTATTTCCCGAAATGAATGATAAGGCAGTTTCAAATTATCTAAAAGAAAAAAAAGGTATAGAGATAGCCAGAAGAACAATATCTAAATATCGCCAGCTATTAGGGTTTTCCAAAAAGAGGAAAGGGGAAAAATAAATGAATAGTAAACTTAATCCTCATTTTAGCGTCCCTAAGCAATGGGAAGAATTAGATGCGATTTTGGATGGTACTCAGGGGACAATAGTTGTTGTTGGTTCTTCAGATAGTGGAAAAACCACCCTGACTACCTATGTATTAAACAGGCTGTTAAAAAAAGGGATACTAGTAGGAATAGTTGACGCTGATGTTGGTCAGTCAGAGATAGGTCCCCCCTCTACCATAAGTGGGAATGTGGTTGACTCTCCCATCAATTGTATAGCTGATATTAAGCCTTTGTTCTCTTACTTTGCTGGTTTTTTATCTCCTTCCCTGGGACCAATGGAGCATTTGATTGGAACCTGTAAA
>QLUP01000140.1 GCA_018725485.1 Candidatus Lithacetigena glycinireducens
GCCTGAAGAGGATAGAAGAAGCGGTAATCAGCGCCTAATCTTACCTGAACGGGTTTTTAAAGCAAAACAAATTATAGCCTGTTTCTTAATTTTAAGCGGTCATTAACCTGGGACATGAAGATTGCTAACTGCTGGTCTTTCGTGGCATCTGTGAATTCATCGTGATCAACGGTGAGGAAGGGTATATTTTGATGGTTGCGACGAATTTCCCGGGAAATGGCAGCAACTACCATACCGGGCATACAGTTAAAGGGAATTACACTTATAACTCCCTTCAGACCCCGGCGGGCAAAATCCTCCGACTTCCCCAGGCTACATATCGCTTCTCCTCCAAAATCTTTTGACATATAAATAGAGCCGTATTCAACCAGGGTTCCGGCAGGAATATCATCAAAGCCCTTCATATAGGGAAGGGTTGCTGAGAAAAGATGATGCTCCTCTCTTATAGCCAGAAGATTCAGGATATTACACTGTACTTTTCCAAGAAGCGCGTCAAATTTACCGAGGTCCTTCCAGTTTTTTCCAGCAAAATACCCTGAGATGTAGTTGGCATAGGTAAGGAACTCCGTTGCCGGCGCCAGCCAGACCTCTCCCCCCAGAGCTTCCACCTTCCTGATTATGTCCTGATTGGAGGGGAAATGACAGCGGACAAAGAACTCCCCTACCAGACCGATGTGGGGGAGTGCTTTGTTATGCTTTGAAATCTTCTCAAATTCCCCACTGGCGGAATGAAGGAGTTCCTCCAGGCTCTCAAGATGCAAGCCAGAGGCGACCTTAACATAATCTATTCCAGGATTCCATCTATATTTCGGTTTTAAAACCTCATTACAGAGTACACCCACATACTTGTGAAAAACTCTCTCTGTTTCCCCTTTATTTATCTCATACGGACGGGTGTGGTGAAGCATTTTCTCCAGTTGATCGTGAGCAATAAGGGCATCGAAAACAAGGAGGAGGGTTCCTATACCCAGGCCACTACTGGCATTGGTAGTATTGACACTCACAATATCAACATTTTTATGAATTCTATCCAGGAGGATCTTCTGAAGCATGTAATACATCCCATATCGGTACGGTCCCTCCGCCCTCCCCTGAAAAAAGGCTTCTTTTTCCGAGCTAAAATCCTTCCGGGTAGCACGATACAGCATATCTTCAGTGGTGTAGAGCATGGGAATACAGACATCACCATGGATAACCTCTCTGGCTAAAGAGAGCGCTGGATCGGGAGACCTCTCCAGAACCTGGGCATCTATGCCGCAGGCACGCAACACTGCTGCCAGAACCGTTGAGGTCTCAGACATGTAGGGTATCCAGAGTCTTTTGCCTTTTATTTCGGTGGGCATCTTTGCCTGGGTTTTTATTTCAGGCTTTTCTATTTTAGCCTCCTCCGCGGATATGGAGGATAGATAAGCCTGGATCCTGGTAAGTACCCCGGTGTCTGAGGTGTGCTCGTCTATCTGAATGGTTAGATACGGCTTGTTTAACTCCTCTTTGAAGAACTGATCAAGGAAGGCGTCAGGGCCACAGCCAAATGGAGGTTCTTATTTCTGGAGATGTACCTCGCCGCAGATAGCTTTTTTGTCCCTGTGCTGCGTACAGGTTTTCAAAAGAGTCGGAGAGGTCCTTTTCTTCAAGAGGAAGAAAATCAACAGGGATAGCAAGATGCCCTTCATCTCTGATCTTCTTCCCTATATCCATATTGAGAAGAGGGTCATAGACAGCATAAGGTTTTCCAATGATGACAAAGGCTCTTTCCTCTCCAGCCCCTTTCCCCTCAGCTAAGCTCCCGAAAATCTCTTCCCCTTTCTTCATAATCCTTTCTTTAAAATCTTCTAAAACTAACAGGGCTTTATTAAGAGCCCTTTTAATCTCTCCGGGATTCCTGTTCAGTTCTCTACCCAATTCTCTTAACACTGACAAAAGATGTTTATAACCCAGATTAAAATGGAAGGTGGGCGAGAGAAGCCTAACCTTAGTCTTATCTATCCCCAGGGCGTGTCTGAACATATCAGGAGCAGCGTGGATATAAGGGCAGGTGATACAGGTTTTGTAATTCCCCAGAGGTTTTTCGGTGGTGCTTATCCTCGGAAGGAAAAGAAAATCAAGGCCTTCTTCTAAGAGGGAAGCAGCGTGACCATGGGCGACTTTGACGGGAAAACAGGGTTCTGAAACAGTCTTTTCAATCCCGAGTGAAATTATCCTTTTATCGGTTCTACGGGAAGGGACAACTTCAAAACCGAGCTCTTCAAAAAAAGCCTGAAAGAAAGGATAGTAATCGTTGAAAAGGAGTCCTTGAGGTATACCAACCCTTTTTTGGGGTTTTAAAGGCGAACCATCACTCTTCTCTCTGTAAGAGTAAGGTCCTCCCTCCATTTAAAAAGATCAGGAAGGCTTTCTCCCTTGCTTCTCCCCTTTTGTGCACCACTGTAACGGTCACAGCGGTCTCCCTGGAAAAAAGCTCTTTGCCAACCTCGCTCATTGCCACAATGTTTACCTTGAAAGGAGGAAAGATTATAAGTTGACCCTATGATCTCAGCAAACCCCCTGAACTTAGAAATGTTCTCCTTCTCTTCTGCCTCTTCCAGGGCAATCCGGGCGGCCCCAATGGCACCGGTGAGATGGGGATAAGGGGGAACGATTATGAGGCGGTCCAAAAGGGTCTCAAAGGCACCCACCATTCCTCTGTTAAAGGCTACTGCCCCCTGAAAGGCCACCTTCTCGCCCAGGGGACGGTTTCTTACCACCTTAACCAGATAATTCTTGGCGGAGGCAAGGCAGGCTCCTGCACAGAGGTCATTTATGTTGACATTGTTCTGTTGAAAGTGAAGTAAGGCAGATTCTGCAAAAACGGCGCATGTACCATTGATTATGGGAGGTTTTGTCCCCTTTAAGGCGTAATCGCCCAACTCCTCTAGGGGAATATCAAGATTACCGGCATGTTGGAGTCCTGTCCTCCAATTTCAAAAATCCTTATATTAACACCCCACGCCTGGGCGGTAATCTCGTTAACAATATGATTTGCTCCCCCAAAATATCCTGTAAGGTATCTTCCAGAGCCAATTGTGGCTGCTACTGCTCTCCCGAGAGTGATTCCTTTCTCCTTTAGTTCCCTTTGTATCGCCTCGAGGGTTTTCTTC
>QLUP01000141.1 GCA_018725485.1 Candidatus Lithacetigena glycinireducens
TCTCATTAGGGTAACTCCTCACGGTAAGTTAGTATCATTAATGCCATGAGTGTTACCCATGTATCTCAGCCTCCGCAAGATGACTAATATAATTGTCACTACACTTTTAATTACAGATCCTTTATTTATGAGGGTTTTATCCTGTTCTCTGACCTATTTTGAGCCTTTTGTTGTTGAAGATGAGTTTTAAATATTATTTCGGTAAATATTAATTCAGAAACGGTCTGAGTTATTCTGAGTTATTTTCAGCAGGATTGGTCTGTTCTAAAAAAGTTTGCATAACTTAAATAATTTGTTAATATATGGGTGTGTTATTAACTTAATTAAGTTCGTATAATATACAAATATTAATAATAATTGTGACCTTCACGGCATTAGCAGTTATAAAAAATCAGGCTTTATAAATATTTTACATATGTACAGGGGAATAGCAAAATGGCGAAATGCTGGCTTACCATTAGGAGAGTAAAAAACCGCTATGAAAAAAAGAATATTGTTTCTTTGCACCCATAATTCCTCACGGTCGCAGATGGCCGAAGGAATCGTAAATTCACTTTATGGAGATAAATATCAAGCTTATAGCGCTGGAACTCACCCTTCTGGAATAAACCCCTTCACTATTAAGGTTATGAGTGAAATAGGGATAGACATCTCCAGCCACCGATCTAAGAATGTTAAAGAATTCAAGGGCTGGACTTTTGATTTTATAGTTACGGTATGCGATCAGGCTCAGGAATCTTGTCCGTTTTTTCCCGGTGCAGTTAGGTATATACACCAGGGTTTTACAGACCCCTCTGCAGTAAAAGGTAGTTTTGATGATAAAATGAGAATATTTCGCCGGGTAAGAGATGAAATTAAGAATTGGATAGAGGAAACTTTTAACGAAAAAGGAGAGCAAGAACTTTAAATAGTAAGATGTCAAAAGATAAAATAAGGAGGGCTAATTCTGGGATGCTCATTCCAACAATAATAATGGGTGTTTTAGCAGTTATTTTGTTTACAGTAGCCCCTTCAGGGTTTAAAAGCAACCTATAAACTTATGCTGGAAATTATGCCCCTGCTACTTTTTTCTTTCCTGGTTGCCAGCTTGGTGCAGTTAGTTATTCCAAAAGAACTTCTCTCCCGCTGGGTTGGCGTAGAATCTGGATTAAAAGGGATAATAGTTGGCACCCTGGCAGGATTACTGGCTCATTTTTTATTTTCTAACTTTAGGTTATAATAAATTAATACCAAATTTAAGGAGGTAAAAGAAAATGTCCGAAAACAAAACTTCCCTGGGAATGGGAGAAAATCTTGAAGGAGCTTTATGTTATTTTTTGTTATTTGTATCAGGTATAATTTTTCTATTAATAGAAAAAGATAACAAGTTTGTAAGATTCCATGCTATGCAATCTGTTTTATTATTCATACCACTGGCTATAGTTGGTTTTATTGTGGGGATGGTTCCCCTGATTGGTTGGCTGGCTGGATGGGCTATCTCAGTTGTTACTTTCGGTCTCTGGTTATTTTTGATGTACAAAGCCTTTAATAATGAATTATATAAAGTACCCATCATTGGTGATATTGCTGAAAAACAGATTAACCGATAATATTCTGTTGCTTATAAAAAGAAAAGGCGGGTAATTAGCCCGCCTTTTTTATTTTACTTATTTATTAAATTACAGGTTCTTTAAGAAATCTCCAATCTTTTCTACGGCTATTTTTATGTTATCAAGACTATTAGCAAAGGAGAATCTTAAATGACCCTGCCCGTAAATGCCAAAGGCAGTTCCAGTTAAACCAGCCACACCCGCCTCGTTAAGCAATCTGGTAGCCAGTTCTTGAGAAGAAATATTGTATCCTCTAAAGCTGGGGAAGACATAAAATGCGCCCTGAGGGGCTACGCATTTTACTCCGGGAATATCGTTTAGGGCTTTAACGAAATGCTCTCTCCTTATAGCGAACTCTTCTACCATTTTAGCTGGTCCTTCCTGAGGACCCTGGATGGCCTCAATACCAGCCATTTGCACAAAAGCAGTGGCGTGCGAATAGGTGTTTAGAGATAAAGTAGACATTTTGGCTATAACATCTTTAGGAGCCACTCCAAAACCTAATCTCCAACCGGTCATAGCGTAGATTTTGGAAAACCCGTCAATGATGATGGTCTGGTCTTTCATTCCAGGTAGGGAAAAAATAGAGGGCGTGGGAGTTGGTATACCATAGGCAATACGGTTATAGATTTCATCAGCCATAACCCAGATGTTTTTACCCCTAACCAGGTTAGCTATTTCTTCCAGCTCTTCCATGGACATAGTAGCTCCAGTAGGGTTGTGGGGAGTGTTGATGATCAGCATTCTGGTTTTAGGGGTTATGAGTTTTTTAAGTAAATCAAGATCTGGTTTGAAGTTGCTTTCTTCCAGGTAAGGAAGAGGTATGGATTTGGCACCCACAAAGTTGATAATTGATTCGTAAATGGGATATCCCGGGTTAGGATAAATAACCTCTTCACCCTCTTCTACCAGTGCAGTGATGGCGAAATACATAACTGGTTTTGCGCCTGCGGTAATAATTATTTCTTCGGGCAGAACTTCAACACCTCTTAAACCACCAGTATAGCGAGCAATGGCTTCTCGGGCTTCTTTTATACCTGGAGCGGGTACATAGTGAGTGTAGCCATCTAACATAGCTTTATAAGCCGCTTCTTTGATGTTGGCTGGAGTATCAAAGTCAGGTTCTCCAATTTCCAGATGAATTACCTGTTTTCCTTGGGCCTCTAAAGCCCTGGCACGAGCTAACACTTCAAATGCCCCTTCTGTTCCTAGATTTGACATTCTTTTAGCAAAAAGGAAATCCAATTTTGATTATACCTCCTGATATGGTTAGTTTTTTTTAATTGTTTTAACCTCTAATTATATAATGAATTAATATTTTTTTCCACCAAGTACTACCCAAAATTATTCGGGAAATTGTTTGCGAGGGCGAGGTTATTACAGAAATGTCATTACGGGCCCCGCACCTATTCACCAATCTCCAATAGGTGCGGGGCGTGGTAATCTCATGTTTTTTGGCAATCTCATATAATCTTGTTATTTATAATAGATAACAGGTACTCAATTTAAAAGTAAAAAATTTATTTTTAAA
>QLUP01000142.1 GCA_018725485.1 Candidatus Lithacetigena glycinireducens
ATAAGTCTTACATATGAATCAAGCATTCTGTTATATTCAGGGTCTGTTCTTGGGTCAATACCGTGATTTAGTGATGCGATAAACATACTTATTACAACATCGTTTGCTCTTCTTGCTGATTCATAAGCTATTCTTACTCTTTCAAGGTCAGCATCAGATAATAGTTTATTTCTGTGCATACACTTGGCAACGGATACTAATTCTTCTGCTGCTATTTTTCCCAGAGCAATTTCTTTATAGGGAGGTTCTTTTTTTACGAGTGTAGCACATCCAGAAAATAGTAAAGTAACTATCAAAGTTATAGGTATAAACATAAGTTTCTTTTTCATATTTTTACCTCCTTATCTACCAGAACAATGATAATATAATGCAGTAACTGCTCCAGCTGTAGCAGTAAAATTAAAAGTTGCAGATGTATTTGAAAGTGCAGGAACAAAAGGATGTGCTCCAGAAACTGAACTTGATACAACACATCCATATATTTGATTCCAGGGTATAGTAAATGTTATAGTGCAGGAAGATGCTCCTGCTGGAACAGTAATAGCTCCACCCATATCAGTGCCAATTATAGTTGGTATTCCAACATTACAAGTAACTCCGGGAGGAGTTGTCATAGTGTTTACAATATGACCATCGTGAACTTCAAGCCTATTACCTACTGCTGGAGTTGCTGTTCCAATACCAACACTACCTGAAGTATCTACTGTCGGCACAGCAACAGTAGCAGCAAACCCTGTATCATCAAAGGTTAAACCAGGTGTAGTTCCAATTAATCCAGTAGTTGTAGGAGTGCCTCCTGCTGTTGTTCTGTAAATTCTATAATCTATTGCTCCAGGAACTGCTGACCAAGTGATTCTATTGAAGTTAGTAGTGCTTAGAGTCGCATTACCAGTTGTAATTCTCCCCTCAGTTGAGGCTAAGGTTTCTCCGACTGAACTTCTGGCTGTAATCCTATAACCCCAAGTTGTTGTACCTGTAAATCCAACAGGTGTAACTGTAGGAGCAACTGGAACAGCAAGACTAAGAATTTGTGCTCCACCTAATCCTCTGGTAGTTCCAGTAATATCAGGACGATACATTACTGTTCTTACAATACTTGGATTTCCTAAAGTTACAGTGTTACTACCATGTCCAATTGTATTTGCACCAATAACAATTTCGTTGATATTATTAGCAGCACTGGCTCTCGTGTCATTGCCTATGAATACTGAGTTATTAGAATTTATGTTTGCGGTAAGACCATCTGCAAGAAATCGTCCAGCGCTTACCCCTGTAAAAACGTTGTTGTGTCCTGTAGTGTTGGCAAAACCAGCATTCTTCCCTGTGAAAGTGTTGTTGAATCCTGTGGTATTGTTACCACCAGCATCCCTTCCTGTGAAAGTATTGCTGCTTCCTGTGGTGTTGAAAAAACCAGTATTCACCCCTGTGAAAGTATTGCTGCTTCCTGTGGTGTTGAAAAAACCAGCATTCATCCCTGTGAAAGTATTGTTACTTCCTGCGGTATTGCTACTACCAGCATCCCTTCCTGTGAAAGTATTGCTGCTTCCTGTGGTGTTGAGAAAACCAGTATTCACCCCTGTGAAAGTATTGCTATGTCCTATAGTGTTGTTAAGACCAGCTTGGTGTCCAATAAACGAATTACTACTTCCAGCATTCACATTTCCTGCTTGAAAACCTACAAATGTTCCAAGTCTTGCAACATCAACTCTTAAAGGAAGCACTATTTCCCATTCTGAAGCGATACTGTTAGTAAGCAAACATGTAATAACCAATAAAACCGAAACTAAAATTATACGACCTTTATATTTTTTCATAGTTACCTCCATGCTCTAATAAATATGGTTTGTGTTCCGGAAGCAGCTATAAAAGAAAGGGAAGATACACTGTATTCATCCAAGATGATAGCTCTTCCGGGTGGTATTCTATCATCTCCAGGCGCATTTACAGCAGGACATGCTGCAGTGCCTCCTATCCAGTCAACACAAACATCATCAGTGTTAGCAATACTTGTTTCAATTGCTATTTTTTTTGAGGTAAAACCAAAAGGCATATTGACTGAAATTGTTCCAATATCAGCTCTTCTAACCGCAAAAAAAGCAGAGCCAGAATAAGGATGTGGATGTGGAGATACAGAATCAGCATAGTCAGCTAAAAATAGAACCAAAACTAAACTTGTTACTATGGAAATTAGATATTTGAGCCTCCCCATACCTAAAGGCAGGGGATTCCTGTTAATTTTAATTGAGAACATTACTGACCTCCTTGAGGGCTGCACCAGCCCCAGTATTGAGAATTACCATAGCAGCATTCACATCTCTGTCATGGTCAGCCCCACAAGCTGAACATTCCCAATGCCTTACCGCAAGCCCGCTCCATCCATGTGGTCCCGTGTGAGAGCCACAGGCAGAACAGGTCATGGTGGAAAACTTAGAGTTGACTGGGACAACCTCCCTACCGCATAAACTGCCTTTGTAGGTTATCATCCCAATCAACTGCCCTAAACTGGCTTCTGATATAGATTTGCCATGTATTCGGGCTAAACCTTTAAAATTATCATCCGAGTAATAGATTGTTTTGTAGTTTTCAATAAGCATTCTGCTTATTTTATGATTCCTATCCCTTCTTCTATTCGTTTGCTTTTCCTGTAATAGTGATACTTGCTTGAACCTTCTACCTCTTTGTGCCTGTGCAAGCCTTTGTTCACCTTTTCTTAACTCTCTTGGGTTCTCTATCTTTGTTCCATCTGATAAAGTCAGAAGGGTTGAAAAACCAGTATCTATGCCAATAGCTTTATCAGTTTCTTTAACGGGGAAGGTGTGAACCGTGTCTATCCATAAGCAAAGATACCAACCCGAAGCTCTTTTAACTATGCGGCCGCATTTAATTTTACCATCTGGTAAGTCTTGTTTATAAAACCTAACCTTACCGATACCAGCAATACCTATTCTGTTATTAACTGGTAGCTTAATAGGGTCTGGAAACGGAATAGAGTTAAGTTTATTTCTATTCCCTTTAAGTCGCGGCTTCTTGGCAAGTTTTTTAAAACATCTCTGCCATGCTGTATACGCTTGTATTATTATTCCCTGCAT
>QLUP01000143.1 GCA_018725485.1 Candidatus Lithacetigena glycinireducens
GAAGAACATCCACAGCTTCTATCAGTAGTAGGAGTAGGACAGAAATGAGTAGGTTTATCATTCTCAGTTCTTATAGGAATCATTTTTTTCTGACCACAATATCTACAAGCTTCTACCCATATCGCCCAGACAATCTTGCAATTCGGACAAACCCAACTAAGTACTTCATTCATTTTTTATAACCTCCATTAAATAATGGGTTTATACTATTTATTCTCTTTTTAGCCATCTTAACATAACTAGGATTTAGCTCTATTCCTATAAAATTCCTGAGGAGTTTTTTAGCCACTACTCCTACGGTACCACTTCCCATAAAAGGGTCTAAAATTATCCCCTTATTCCAGCCATCTGAATGGTCGCAACCACAGTCAGAATAAATTTCCTTTGTTCTTTCCCTCGGCAGCCCACACCTTTTACATATTTCTTCTGGACAACCTGCTCTTACCATCGGTTTTACTAACTGCTCTGGGAAGACTGCAAAGTGAGCTTCTTTATATGGAAAAGTAGGTATTCTCCAGACACAACGAGGATGCCGACCAAAACTCTCACCTTCCCTTACTTTTCTAAAAGCCTCAAGTTGATTTTTAAGTGTCATCCCCCCGTGTATTCCTGTGTCTGTTTTCTGGGAAAAAACTGGATAATTAGCTCGCACTAAACTACTTTCCTGAAATGGTTCATACTCCATCTCAAACCAGTAATCTCTACTTTTCCAGTTAGATACCTTTTTAATCTTCCCTAACTGTTTTCTATGGTAACGAGCCCGAGGGCTACCAAAATCCTCTGCTTGTTCTTCGGGGACTTTAGTTTGTTTTGCCTTCCACCTTTCATTAAATCCAGTATAAGTATTGGCATTTTTAGAGGGGACATTATCTTGCTTTCTACAAGGTATAAATTCTCTTTTAATACCTTCCTTTCTATCTTTAGAGTTAGGACTGGCGTGCCTTTTCCAAGTTCTACCGCAGATAGGACATATTTCCTCAGGGTTATATCCATACTTTCTGGCTATCTCTTCTGGACTAGCTCCTTGGAGGTATTTATCTTTATCACTATCTCTTACCCTTATATTAAATCTATGTAAACCTCCTCTCAGGGAGGCTCTATGAGCATCTACTGAACCAGTCGCATAACCAATCTCCTCCCCTTCTTCCCAATCATAACTCCCCACTTCTTGCCAATCCCAATCTATACCATCTACTCCATTAATCCCTTTTGGCTTTTTCCAGGTTGACTGTCCTGTTTTCTCGTTAACCCAGTATTGAGTATTATTAGACTTTACAAAGAAAAAAACAGGTTCATAATCTACAGTAAATCTATCTTTTACTGAGGAAGGTGTAACATTTAATTTATGCCAGATTACTGTATTCCTTAATATCCACCCCTGCTCATCAATCATTTTCTGAACTAATCGGTAGTTTTGCATTATATCACACTTACTGGGGATTTCTTTTGTCTTCCCATCACTATAAGATGTTCCCATATTAAACCAAAAAGTTCCAGTTAGTTTTAATACCCTAAACAATTCTTTAGTTATTTGGAGCATATGGTTAAGATAAAGTTCAAGGGTAGGTTCTAATCCCAATTGACCTTCCCAAGCCCTGCATTTTTGACAGAAATTGTTATTTACTGGTTTATCCCTTCTTAGTTCATCAAAGGCATTTTCATTCCAGCGATTAATTTTAGAAGGTGAATCAGAGCTTCTTATTTTATAAGTTTGATACTTCCAGACGTGTTTACAATTTTTATCTCCATCCCAAACAGTTTCGGTTTCTTTACCATAGTTTCTCAAACCCCAGTAAGGAGGCGAAGTAACTATCATATCTATTGAATTGTCAGGTATATCTTTTATAACTTCTAAAACATTTCCTTCTATAATTTTATTTAGGTAGTTTTCTATCATAACCCTATCCCCGCCCCATACGGTATTATCTTTTTATCCTTATACACAAAGAACCCGTTATTCCAAAGTGGATGGGTAGAGTCGGCTTCCTGCATATAAGCAATCCTATCAATATCCATTAAGCCTCCTGTATCGCCGATAATATACCCACCTTGAGAGTACCCTAATGCAAAAAAATGTCCGTGAGCCTGTAACACGGAGCAATTGTATTTAGACGCTAATACATTAGCCACCGACAACTTAGTTTGTCTATAACTTTTCGGATGGGTTATTCTTATGTCATCGAGATAACAATACGATAATGAGGTCGGAAGATATTTTGTTTGTAGACACTCTAACAAGGATAGTAGGTTTTCTACACTCACGCCTCTTTGCATAGCGTCATAAAATCTTTTTTCGTGGTTGCCTTCCAACCATACTATCCGGTCAAATCTGGTTTCTACGTCTCGTAGTATTTTTTTAGTTACAGCCACTTCCTCGGCTATAGTGGATGTTCTTATATCAGGTTTTTCTTTCCAGTAATAACTGATTAAATCAAAATTGATAAGGTCACCAGCAATGATTATATTCTTGATATTATATTTTTCCGCTACCTCTAACATTGTTTCATACCAACCTATATGTATAGCAGGTGTATGATAGTCAGAGGTAATTATCCAATCACCTATAAGATAGAGTGGCTTCTCTCCCTTGGGTGCTATACTATCAATCATATCTGTTAACTGACGCCACTTAGGATTCAAACTGCTTTTCTCACAATACAACCCCAGTGTAACTAATTTTTTTCTTACTGTTACTCTATCCTTATTTGTTATTCTAGCGATGGCTCTGATGCTGTGGTGTTCTTCCCATAAATGTTGCCAATTAACATTATCTAATTTCATTACTTTTCCTTCATCGGATATTTTCACCCTTCCTTTAATGCCCCAATGTTGGTTCGGCAAATTTTAATATACAATCCTCACATATAATCTTTCCCTCGTGTTCAAACCAATTAACTTCATCCATTAATGCCAATAAGTCTTTCTCAGTAAACATTAATTCATCCGCCCTCTCGCAATCATCCGGGTATTGAAGTTTATCAGAGCAACTGTCGCATTGGGCATAATATACTGTTTTGGTTTTAATCATTCCCTCTCCCTTTTAGCATCAAGTAATTAAAAAGGAACGACCTATCATATTTCTCGCCT
>QLUP01000144.1 GCA_018725485.1 Candidatus Lithacetigena glycinireducens
AATAGTTTCTGCTAAGAAGTGTATAAGTATGGCAATACGGCTGTCATTCCCGCTTGTCGGGAATCTTTCTTTTTCAGAAGGATTGCGGACAAGCCGCAATGACAGAAACGGATTTGGTAATGTCTTCTTATTTGTGACCGTATTACTAAATACTGTTCACTAACGACTATTCACTGCTGTGGCATGGTCAGTATCACAGATGTCCCTGAACCTTCGGCGCTCTGTATCTCCATGCTGCCGTTATGGTCTTCAATTATTTTTTTGCATATTGAAAGGCCGAGTCCGGTGCCTTCTTTTCTGGTTGTAAAAAACGGGTCAAATATCTTGTCTATTATATCTTTTCTGATACCAATGCCATCATCCTTTGTCGTTATTATCACTCTGTCTTTCCTCTTCTCAACAGCTATATCTATATTTCTGCTCCCTGCATTCAGGGCATTATCTATAAGGTTCATGAAAACCTGAGTCAACTTATCCATATCCGCCTTAATTGTAACTGAAGGGTTAATTATTAAATTTACCTTTACCTCTTCTTTTTTTGCCTCAACATAATGTTTTATTTTTTCCATAAGGACATTTAAGTCCAACTCTCTTATATGCGGCTTTGAGGGTCTGCTGTAAAGAAGAAGTCCTTCAAGAAGGCTCTTCAGTCTGTAGATTTCTTTAAGCACTGCCTGCAGAAGGGCATTATGCTTTTCTGATTTTATTTCACGCTCCAAAATCTGCACTATGGATGATATACCGAAAAGGGGATTCCGTATTTCATGCGCAACCCCGGCAATAACCTTTCCTATGGCCTCGAAATGCTGCTTTTTTCTTATCTCTGCCTGAAGCTTTTTTAGCTCGGTAAGGTCACGGAATACCACAATAGTTCCTGTCTTTTCTCCATTCATATCAAGAAAGGATGAATTGCTGAAACCGACGGGAATAGTCTCTGTGCCAGCCGGAATCTCTACCTCTCTGTCAAATGCGGCGTCTATGACCAGGAAATCAGATGCCTGAGGAAGGACATCTTTGAGTCTTCTGCCAATAATAGAGTCGTTGATTTTTAATATGTTGAATGCAGCAGGGTTTGACCTTATGATTCTATCCTCTCTGTCAAAGACCATAATCCCCATTGCCATATTACTGAATACTGCATCTGAAAACTCTTTTTCCATCGTTAGCTCATTGTAAATCTGGGCCGTATTTATGGCGGCTGTTGCCTGGCTTGCAAAGAGCTGTACAACAGCCTTCTCAGCATCAGTCATGAAAAAACCCCTTTTCTTAAAAAGTGTCAGGCAGCCGAATATTGAATCCTTTAGTTTTAAAGGAATTGACGCCATGTACAGGAAACCATATTTCTGTGTTAAATCACTAAGGCATTCAACATCCTGAATTCTGATTGTCTCTATAGGGCGTTCCTCTGCTATTGACCTCCCTATAAAAGACTCCTCAACCGGAAGCGAGTCGGGCAGCAGCTCTTTTTCAATATTAGATACAGTTCCAATATGTAATCTTCCATCTCTTTCCATTAACCAGAGTATGGCTGCATCCATATTGGCAAAGACCGTAGCAGAGGAGACAATAGACTGTGTGAGTGTATGCAAGTTCAGATCCCGAATCGCTTCGATAGATATATTATGGAGCTTTATCAGGCTGGAGATATCCTCTTTTTTGCCCTCAATCAGTCTTTGGTTTTCAATAGCAGATGCAATCTCGGACGCCAAGATTTCAAGGGAATGAAGCGAAGTCTTTGTTATCTCTTCTTTCTTGCCTGTTACAAGAACTCCAAGCACCGGGAAAACATCGCAGCGAAGGCAGCCATAGATTTTTTCTTTACCGGCCACTGCCTGAGGGCTTCTGCACAGCGTATTTGCTATAAGCCAGCAGCGGTCATCCTGGTTTTCAAAGGCAGGGCAGTTTTCATATGTGCAATGGTTGACCTCCCTGCATCTCTTCCTCTGATGCGAGAGGATTGGAACTATAATAATATTGCCGAATGAATCAGGAGCGCCTATGTCGGCGGCTTTCTTTAAAGAAGGTTTTGCCTCTCTTATTATTTTTATAAAAGGGTGGTCTCCTGCGAGAGGCAACTCAGATGCGCAGAAACCGTTGCTTATACCGGCCTTGAATTCCTGCAATAGTAAGCCTGTTTCCTTGTCTATAAGACAGAGCGATGAATAGTCATAACCCATCTGGTTCAAGATTGCATTGAGAAACTGCTCTACAATTTCTCTGAGCGTACGGTCTCCTCTGAAAACATGGGATGACAGTTCGGCAATCACACTGAGTTCCTTTGTCTTCTGCCTTACGGCATTATCCAGATTTATATGAGACTTTTCTATGCTTTCCGCCATCTCGTTAAAACAAGAAGCAAGAGAGCCTATCTCGTCGCTTTTCTTGAGTTCAATCCTGTAATTGAGCTTCCCGCTCTTTAATATCTCAGCGCCTTTATTGAGAATTTCTATGGGTTTTAATATCATTTTTCTTAAAACAATGATTAAAAATATTTCACTGAGAAATCCGATCAATACGGCAAAAATGATAAGACGCTTTGCTGTTTCATTAATCTCGGTCAGCGCCTTTTTTATTGATGTCTTGATGACTATCATGCCCCTTGTCTCATCTTGAGGATTATGACAGGCATGGCATCTGAACTCATTTTCAAGAGGTTTATAGAAGATAATCTCATCCCTGTAAGCAACATGCGTCTCCCTGTGAACATTGAATACCTCTCCGGGTATAGGGATGTCTGTATTAAATGCCTGCAAACCATCAGCGCCTGCAACCCCGATTTTTACTTCTCCAAAACGGCTGAGCTCGTTGATCCGGCGGCCGACCTCTAATGGATTTTTTTCGAGCATTGAATCCGTGACATGCTGTGCGGTTATATTAGCAACCTGAAGGGATTTTTCTTTATAAAATTCAAGCATAAGGCTTTTTTCTCTTTGGAGAATCAGGTGCGTGAGAAGTCCAAAAAAGAAGACTACGCCGGCCAGGAGTATCCAAAAAAATTTTGCACCGAGACTTTTTTTAATGTTACCTTCCCCGAATAATTTTTAT
>QLUP01000145.1 GCA_018725485.1 Candidatus Lithacetigena glycinireducens
TCACTTAATATTAACGATTGTCTCAGGAAATTATTTCCAGGATATGTTTACTATGAGGTACAGGTTCCTGTGAGATTATAAATGCGTTCTCCAGATATTGAGCAGCCTCTTCAACTTTTAGATCATCTGAACAATATATATCAAATATTGGCTCATTTAAAGAAATCTTATCTCCTATCTTCTTCTTTACCACTATACCTGCACCATAATCTATTTCATCATCTTTCTTTCTTCTACCCGCACCATTAATCATATTAGCTACTCCCACTTTATAAGCATCAATTTCCTTAACGAAACCGGTTTCTGGTGATAATATAATTTCTTTATATTGGGCATGGGGGAGAAGTGAGTAATCATCAACCACTTTAGGGTTACCGCCTTGATAGGCCACCATTTGGGCAAACTTTTTAACCGCCTGACCGCTCTCTAAGGTTTTAGAGATTAATTCCTTTCCTTCTTCTACAGTTTTAACTCTTTCACCCATAAGGAGCATGTAAGCACCGGTTATGGTAACCACCTCCACCAAATCAGCAGGTCCTTTACCTTTCAGGGTATCAATAGCTTCCATAATCTCCAGGTTGTTCCCGATTTTGTTCCCCAATGGTTCATCCATCTGGGAAAGGATGGCTACCACATTGCGATTAGCTTTTTTCCCGATATCAACCATGAGATAAGAAAGCGCTAAGGCTTTATCCAGAGTTTTCATAAAAGCACCTTTTCCAACTTTAACATCCAGTACGATTGATTTAGCCCCTCCGGCAAGTTTTTTACTCATGATACTGCTGGCAATTAATGGTATAGACTCAACAGTTGCGGTTACATCTCTGAGAGCATAAAGTTTTCCATCCAGAGGTGCCAGATCTTTGCTCTGACTAACCATTACACAACCTACTCTTTCCAGCCCTTTGAATATTTCTTCTTTATTTAAACTCGTTTTAAAGCCAGGTATGGATTCCAACTTGTCAATGGTTCCCCCGCTGTGTCCAAGACCCCTGCCAGACATCTTGGCAATCTTCAAACCTAGGTGAGCCATAAGGGGAACCAGGACTATAGAGGTTTTATCGCCTACCCCACCAGTAGAGTGTTTGTCCACAGCATTGGGAGCAACCTTAGATAAATCGAGGATTTCACCAGACTCAGCCATAACCTGGGTAAGGTTTAGAGCTTCCTCTTCAGACATTCCCCGGAAACAAACCGCCATTAACCAGGCAGAAACCTGGTAATCGGGAATCTCATCCCTCAGGTAGGAGGAAAAGAATTCCCTGAACTCTTCTAAGGTGTGGGATTCACCATCTCTTTTCTTTCGTATAAATTCCTGTGGAAGCATATAATTTTCCTCTATGGTTTTGATAAAGTATAGCACAATTGCTATTTTCAATTTATTTTACCTGTTTAATTTATATTTCTTTTACTGTTTTCGGGTAAAATATCAGTATTAAAAAATAATTAGGTGAACCATGGAAAAGATTTACCAGATAATTACCAATACCAACCTTGATTTCAAAGACAAAAGGCATCTTCTCTGCCTGGAAGCTGAAAATAGTTTGCCTTATCCTGAAATCAGCCAGAAAACCCGGACCTACCTTGAGGAAGGTACTATTTGCGATATATTTGAAGGCCATGCACCCTACAGGCCAAGATATATTCTTCCTGACTACCTTAAATTTATGAAGCAAGGGAGTGAATATCTAAATATTTCACCCCCGAAAAACCTCTTTGAAGCCATAAACGCCCTTCTCGTCATTTATAGATTCGTTCCTTCCATCACCGGTTACCCGGTTTACCTCGGTCAAATTGATGACTTGCTGGAACCTTTTCTGAATACTGTCTTTCCACAGGAAGCGGAAAACCTCTTACGCTTATTCTTAGTAAACATAGATCGAACCCTTCCCGATGCTTTTGTCCACCTGAATATTGGTCCTTTAGACAGTCAAGTTAGCAGGCTGATTTTAAGGTTGGAAAAAGAATTAAAGCATTCCATTCCCAACCTCTCCCTTAAATACAGCTGTGAAACCCCTGATGATTTAGCCATGCAGGCTATTGATACCGCCCTGGTAGTTGGTAAGCCTTACTTTGTAAATCATGAGGAGTTGGTTGGAGATTTAGGAAAAGATTATGCCGTAGCCAGTTGCTACAACACCCTGTTAATCGGTGGAGGAAGTCATACCCTGGTTAGGCTTAACTTAAAAAAAGTTGCGGAAAAATCAACCGACTATGGCGACTTTATCAACAATAAACTGCCTGAAGCTATTTTATTACTGGTGGAAATAATTAATACCCGAGCTAAGTTTATCGTGGAAAAAGCAAAATTCTTTGAAACTTCCTTTCTGGCAAAGGAGGGACTGATTAACCTTACTAAATTCACCTCTATGGCTGGCTTCTATGGACTCTATGAAGCAGTCAAACATTTAACTAATTTAAGCATGGGCAAGGATGTGGAAGCTGAGAAATACGCACTGGAAATAACCAGCCAAGCCCGGGACCTGCTTGATAGTTATACTGGACTATACTGTGAAGGTTACTGTAATAAAATAGGTTTTCATGCTCAATCTGGTATCGATACTGATGTAGGGGTTACCGCTGGAGTTCGTATAAAGTACGGTGAAGAACCCCTGCTTTACGAACAGGTAAACCTGGAAGGAAAACTTCACCCTTACTTTAATGCTGGTATAAGTGACCTCTACACTTTTGACCCCACAGCGAAAGAAAATCCCGCAGGAATACTGAAAATTATTAAAACTGCTATGAAAAAAGGTATCAGAATTTTTGCCCTGACCACCACTGATTCCGAATTTGTCCGGGTTACCGGATACTTAGTTAAAAAAACCGACATTGAAAAATACCATCGGGGAGAACTTCTGCGAGAAGATACAGTCAAATTGGGGGCTGATAGTATCAGGAATAATGAAACCCTAAAAAGAAGGGTGCACGGAAAGCCTTAGCAAACTCTGATTAAAAAGCGTTTTACTGGCCACAGTAAAGGAGATAACGAGCATCCAG
>QLUP01000146.1 GCA_018725485.1 Candidatus Lithacetigena glycinireducens
GGTCTTTTAGCTGGAAACAGAGCGGTAACTTCTTACAAAAGAAGACGTAATCCTGTAGCAAGAGGTCCAAACAGCAATATCAGCATAGATAGACCTGCAACCCTTCTATACCCGATAGCCATTGGTGTAGCTTCAAAAATGGCTACTGAAAGAATACCAGGCATACTGCGCATAACAGCGCCTGTTACCAGATACGTTATTCAGGGTGCTATAGGTATTGGCGGAGGTATGCTTCTAAGTAATGTTGTAGGTAAAACCAATGCTACCATTTGGACAGTAGTCTCTGGCGCTACAATTCTGGTAGATATGCTCAACAGATTCGTCTTTAGAACTGCACTTGGTTACATAGGAGAAGGTGAAGAAGACTTACTCGCCGATGAGAACCTCATTGCTCAGGATGCTGAACAAGTAGAAGCTTTTCCTGAAGAAGCAGCAGTAGAAGGATTAGGAGCGTTTCCAGACGAATTAGCAGCGTTTCCATATGAACAATCTCCCGTTTACTAAGCGTGTGCATTCTTTATAAGAAACCTTTGTGTTCCTAAAAATATGTGTCCCTCCAGTGACCCAAAAAATAAACAAAAAAGGAGAACAAAAATTATGACAGACTTAGCTTTAGGACAGCCACCTGTCCCAAGAAGAGTTAGAGACCCTTTACGGGCGCAAGGTTTTAGAACTCAGAGAGCGGAATTACCAGAAGACCTCTGGCAGCCTCTATATGATAGAGTGCACTACCCAGCAGCAGGAATCTCAGAACTCTCATTTTTCAGTATAGTTCGTGGTCAGTCTGCAACAATGGTAAGAGCAGGTGCTATTGGCACATTCCCAAAGACTCTTAGAGATACCAACATGGAAAACTCTAACGTAGTTCCTACAAAGATGTTTAAATTTGTTGGTATTAGTATTGCATACTGCCATCAGATTGAGGGTGAAGTTGCAAATCCAGCTGACCGTGATAGAATCAGGTCTGCAGGATTTTTGCGCTTCAGAATTGTAGATAAGGATATTCTCATTCTACCATTAGTATGTTTTCCAGAAATGAACCCATACATGGTAGGTTCAACCACTACTACTGTTACTGCTACTACAGCCACAATGCTTGGTGCAGCAGGAGGTGGAGGTGCTAATGTGCCCATGTATAGACTTCCGATTCCGATAACTCTAAACCCTTATGAAAACTTTGCAGTATCTATAAGCTTTGATGGTATAGTAACTGTAATCAGACCTGTTGACGTTTACTGTATTCTACAGGGTTTCATGAGGAGACCTACATAATAAGAAACTGTAGGATTATTGAAGTTTTGGCTGTTTCTTCTTTAAAAAACAGCCAAATGAAATAAGTAAATAAATTTGGTAAAAAATGGAGGTAAAACCAAATTATGTGGCAAGAATACTTTTCATATGGAGTAAGTAGAACCTTAAGACCAGGCACAGGTGTTGTTTTTGAAACCATACCTATTCGTATTGATAGCGATGCAGATTTTATGTTTCAAAAGACAACCTTTGTAGCAACAGATGATAGAATTAAAATTAGATACAAAGATGATTCAGTAGGAAGATATATCGTTAAAGGCAATTTAGACATTAAAACCATTGCAGGAAGAAACATGCTTGTTCCTATGGGTCTATCCAACAGCTTTATACCATTTGTCTGGACAAGACCCTATGTAATAAGTGCAGGAACTAATTTTATAGTAGAAGCAGCAGACTTTTCAGGAGTAGCAAATACATTTCATTTAGCTTTTCACGGTTCTAAAGTTAGACCCGGACAAGCACCGTGGAATAGAAGATTTAGGGCTGTAGTTCCTTTTGTATATACCTTTATAGGAGGTGCAGTCACGATACCGCCTAATTTATCAGCAGTTTTTCGTATAGAAACAGACATGGATTCACATTTTGTAGTTCAAAAAATAACAGGCATTCGGTCAGGAGGTGCATTAGTAAATATCTCTGAAGGTGGGCGTGATAGAGAATGGTCTAATGTCCCTGTTCATATAGACAATTTATGTGGAAGTGGAGCTTTTCCAAATATTCTTCCAAGTAATAGATTTATTCAACGTGGGTCAGTTATATCTTTTACCATACAAAACTTAACTGCAGCGCCTAATATTATAGAAATATGTCTTATAGGAACAAAGTTATATGAATAGAAACGAAAAAGAATCAGAAGTTTATCAAGAATTTTTAAGATACAAAGGATTACCTGCTGATTTATGGCCACGCTTTGTATATGAAGGTATACCTACGCCTGCTGTTCGTCGTGATATTGACCATCCAGCAAGACCACAACCGCAACCAAGAGCTGACCTTCCCCCACATTTAGGCGATGCTATCTTTCTCAGTAAAGCATTTGCAAGTTATCCTGTAACTGTAACTACTATTCCAACATTAATTATAAAATCAACTTATACACATCCATATATGATACTAAATCCTTCAAGAAGCTTGGGTTTAGCTTCTATAGTAACAGGATTTTCTGGCATTGTAAGTGCTTCAGGAAACTCACAACATATACCCATTGGAGTAGCCTCCTTTGAAGAGGCACATGTTCATCTTACTATACATAGTTTTACGGGAACTGGTTCTTACGAAATAATAGCACAAACCTTTGATTCTGTTACCGCAACATGGAAAGATTCACAAGTAATATTTTCTGGAATAAATTTAGCTTATACAAGTCCCCTTTATGCATATATTGGAAGACTTGGAGTAGCTACAGATTTAGCTTTTAGATGGTCATTATTGGGCGCAGCTACCATGAATTTTACTCTTGCTGTAGTTTTAAAAGGAGGAACAGGAATTGGCTCTTTGGGATTCGCAAACTCAGTCTTTTTAGGAGGTCCTGGCGTTACAACACAAGCGGGTTTTCCACTGCTACCTGGAAGTAGACAAAGTTTTGTAATAGAAGAAAATGTAGAACTTTGGGGAATAGCTGATACTGATACCACTATTAGAGTGTTTGTATTATAAAAATAGAATGGAGG
>QLUP01000147.1 GCA_018725485.1 Candidatus Lithacetigena glycinireducens
ACCAAAGATCCGCATATTTAGTGGTATTTTTTGTATTTTGTGTTATCATAATCTTAAATAATCACGCAGGATTCAGGTTAAATGTAATGCTTTCAAGCACTCTCCAAAAAGAAAGACATCGAATTCAAAACTTCTTGGTGGAGACAAGCTTTCAAAAGTAACGATAGAACCTTCCGCAACAGAGGCCGTTTCTCTCTCAATGCCAATTCTTGTTGAAAATCTGTCTACATCCTCAGATTTAAAAAAACCAAACGAGAAATTAGATAGAAACGAATGGGTGAAGAAAGGTTTCATTGGGCATTCAGGAGAACATTTAGAATGTATATCTGATACCTCTTTACTATTTTGAGCATCCTTTAACCTATTCATCATAGGACATGGGAACAATTCAATCATAGTTTTGAGAACAGCACCCCTTATGGTAGAACCTAAAATAAAGGACGCAGACTTAACCAGGTTGGTATATTCCCTGCTTGTCGTATGGAATGGAGTTGTAGTTCGGCAGTAAAACCTCAGAAAAATACCATCATTTACTTGCAGCAATTTAGTCTCGCTTTTAACCTGCTTTATTAAGTTTATCGACGAAGGCATCAATAAATGTTTTTTCATTTTTGTCCACTTCAACCCATTTACCATCTTTTAATTCTTTAAGTTTTATGGATTCCACCGTTATTTCCAATTGTCCGTAACCGGCTGTCTTTTTCGAACCTATACCTAACTGTTTTAGCCATTCTATGGCCTGTAGTATAGCTCCTACTTGCCACTCTTTGGGATTAATGAATCTTATAATCCCTTTAAATTTAGACCCTTTATCAATCGTCTCATTAGTCATCAGGGAACCCGACGCCTGAGAATGGGTATCCCTAGTTATAGCAACATGGGATCTTTCCAACAATTGCTCAGGAGAGTAGTTAATAACATTCGCATCCTGAAATATTGCAGAGCCGGAAAGCCCTTTGTTCCCTCCTGTAGTCCCAAATATTTCACAAACAGGACATACTGTATTTGCAGGATCACAAGGTTCCTTACGACCTATGCCTTTAACATATTTTTTCCTATCTTCTTCTTGTCTTCTGTGCTCTTTTGGAATTGCCGCAAGAGGCACACATACTTCTTTTCCTTTTGCAGAAAGAAGCCCCTCCAATGAACTCCTAAGAGCCCCTTTAAGGCTGGAACCAGGAATAATCGGCTCACCCCCTAATTTTATAATGGGTGACTCCGCAACAGTTTGGGGCTGGTCACCTGCTTGGATGGAGAGAGAACTTAGCGTTTTAAAACTTAACTCGACTTCAATGATATTGCTTAACTTTTCAAATCCCATCTTCTTATACCTCCTTTCGATAAGTTTAGGCTAACTTGACTACATTTTTGATAAATAACGCCCTCTTATTTTGATTCTTCCTTTCATCTGTAAGGGATGAAAGTCCCCGAATTGCTTTTTTAATATTTTCTGCAAAGGATTCGTTTAGCTTTTGTTGTTTTTTGCGGATATCAATCTCAAGAATCAACTCTTCGAGTGACCCCTTTCTTGCGAGCTGCACAAGGATATTAAGCTGACCCTTGCCTTCGAAAGATTTTGGTGCAGAGTTAGATAATTCCCTGATCCTTTTAACCTCATTATCTGTAAAAATCATGACTTCACCTCCTGATAAATCATAATATATCCCTCGCCTGTATATTTCTTCTCTTTTGGCAAAGGTCGTCAACTTTTCCATTATACTCCAAAAAGGAGTCGTGTGATGACAAAGAACTCCTGATAATGCATAGTCAAGTCTAAGTTTTTCCACTTTTTCTTCTATATAAGGTACAAAATCCCAAAAGACTCCCTCACTCATTACATAAACCATCAGTTCGGGATTTTGAACAATAGGACGAACTTTATCTTTATCCTTAACGAGGTCGTTTTGAAATTCCTCTATATCCATAACCGCCTGCAGAAACTCAAAGAGACCTTGTTCTGTTGGACACAGCCCCGGCCTGTTATCTTTTAGTCTATCCTGTTCCATATCTAGTATAAGCCTCTTTGCTGCCACCTCTTTAGCATGCCTAATCAGAGAAGGGATTGTTATAAAAACATAAGCAAGTTTTTCTTCTCCTTCTTCTGTCTGACAAATGGATTCAAGGTCTAAGCCACTGGATTTTTCCATAAGTTTTTTGCATAGCGGACAATAGCCGTCAATAATCATGTCAGTAGGCATAGTACATCTAAGACAGCGAGCAAGAGAGATAGATGGAAAACTGAAATTATATTTTGGAATAATATTATAAGTCATTCTATTTGTTTCGATCTTTTCGGGATTAACTTTTTTGGGTTGATAACAACCATTGTTTTCATACCACTCGAGTGATACTATATATTCGACTATTTGAACATCTACAGCCGGCAGATCCTCGGAGATTAATAGGGTATCTTCCAGTTTGTTTATCATACTTCTCCAATCATCAAACAGTATTACAAAGTTATCTCGATTATAGAATTCAAAGGGATTAGAGTTTATATCCATGCCCGGTAATTCGTGCTTAATATCTTTAAAGAAAACGTTAAAAAAAGTTTCCCTAAGTTTTTTCATTATACTCTCTTGTGCCTTAAAATCACGCAGACGATAAAAGAGTTCAAGGGATTTTGGTGTTATATATATCAAAGAAAAAGAAAAGATGGTAAATTTTGAAAGGTCTGCTATGAACTTTTTTAATTTCTTATAAATAAAATAGTAAAGTATAGCAGTGAATCTGTGATGGAGTGAAAGAGATAAATGTGGTATATATGAAGTATGCGGATAGTTTTTAAAGTAGGATTGGATTTTTAGTAAAACATCCACATTCCTAATCGGTTTCAGAGATTCTTTTGATAGGCTGTCTTTAATTTCGAAATATATTTTATTTGCATCCTCTTTAGTCCATTTATAAACCTGAATCCTGCGTGATTATTTAAGATTATGATAACACAAAATACAAAAAATACCACTAAATATGCGGAT
>QLUP01000148.1 GCA_018725485.1 Candidatus Lithacetigena glycinireducens
GGGACAGTCCCCATCAGGATTTTAGGGGACTGTCCCCAATCGTATATGAGTTTTCTGCAAATCAACTAATGATATAATTACTCTACTTATGCGTGTTGATGGAAGAGATTATCTTGAACCAAGACCGGTGATTATTCAACCGAATTATCTTAAATATAGTTACGGTTCTGCCCTGATTGAAGTAGGAGACACCAGGGTAATTTGCTCAGCTACCATTGAAAACAGAGTGCCCTTTTTTATAAAAGGGACAGGTAGCGGTTGGATTACCGCTGAATACGGAATGCTTCCTGGTTCTACCAAAGAAAGAATACCCCGGGAAATTTACCGTCCTTCAGGAAGAACTCAGGAAATCCAGCGTTTGATAGGCAGGTCCCTCAGAGCGGCGGTGGACCTTAATAATCTTGGAGAATACAGTATTACCATAGACTGCGACATAATTCAGGCAGATGGTGGAACCCGCACCGCTTCCATTACCGGGGGATATGTTGCCTTAGCCATTGCACTTTACAAAATGCGTCAGCAGGGTCTTATTTCCTTAGCTCAGGGACCGGGGTTTCTTCCCATTAAGGAACCAGTAGCCGCCATTAGCGTGGGAATGTTAAAAAATAAAAAAATGGTTGATTTAAATTATCTGGAAGATTCCAGGGCAGAAGTTGACTTTAACCTGGTGATGACTCCTTCAGGAAAAATTGTGGAACTTCAGGGCACCGGTGAAAGCCAGTTTTTCAACCGTGATGATGTTAACGATTTTATGGAGATGGGTTTCCAGGCTTTGAAAAGGCACTTTAAGGTTCAGCAAGAAGCCCTCAATAGCGTGGGAATATAAAGTAATTGGTCTATAATTCACTGCTGATTGCCACTTCCAACCAGGGCAAATTAACTGAAATCAACCACCTTTTAAAGGAACTTTTAATAACCCCTTACCAGAAAACTAACCTGAAAATCCTTTCTTACCGGGACTTTCCCCCGATGGAAGAAATAGAAGAAAATAGCATTTCCTACGAAGATAATGCGGTTAAAAAAGCTGTTTTATCAGCGAAAAGATTTAACCTGCCCTCCTTAGCTGATGACTCAGGCCTGGAAGTTGAAGTTCTCGAAGGAAAGCCAGGCGTTAATTCCCGCTATTTTGGAGGGGAAATATCGTTTAAGGAAAAAAGAAAACTCCTTCTTAAATTGCTTTCAGAGATACCTTTTGAAGATAGAATTGCCCGTTTTGTCTGTGTTACAGTGCTGGCATTACCCCCTGGAGAACTGTTTATCAGCAGGGGCGAGGTGTACGGCTATATAAACCAGGAAGAAAGAGGAGATAAAGGTTTCGGATACGATCCGATTTTTTATTACCCAAAGTTTAACAGGACCTTTGGGGAATTAGAAGAGTTTGAAAAGAACCAGGTTTCCCACAGGGCAAAAGCCCTGGAAGCCTTAATCCCTAAGATACTACCCTTATTTTAGGGGTAATATCGTCACCATTTAATCCGTGGACTTCCGCACCTATATCTAACAATTCCTGTATGTACTCAATAACTTCAGGGGTGATTTTCTCCCCATAGGAGACCACCGGTAATCCAGGGGGATAAGGGGTTATAATCTGAGCAGATACTCTTCCCAGCGAGGATAATAAATCCACCGATTCGCTGGAAGTTCTCAAAGCTTCTTCAGGAGTGAGTTCTTGAGGTGGGAGTGGTGGAGGGTGGGGATAGATAACCGGCTTAGTAGTATTTCTATATTTATCAGCTAAAATTTCAAAAGCCTTTTTAACCTCTTTTAGCCTGCTTACATCTTCACCGATAGTTATAAAGAGAAGAACATTCTTATGGTCAGCTAACTCGGGCTCAATTTTCAGTTCTCTACTAAGAATTTTATCAACCTCGTACCCGGTAAGACCAATTCCCTTAACTTCCACAGTTAATTTAGTGGGGTCCATGTCGGCAATGGCTGGTGAGGCTTTAGTTATTTCAGCTGTATAAACCTTTAGCCCTGGTACGGAATTAATTTCGTTTCTTAACCATTCTGCACTGGCTATAGCTTGAGATAAAAGCTCATAACCCTGGGTTGCCATCTGCATCCTGCCAGCATCCAGGCTCATCAGTAATAAGTAGTTGGGGCTGGAAGATTCCAGGATATTAAGGTAGCTTTTAAGCTTATAAGTGTCTATTTTGCCTTCATTAACATGAAGCAGGGAACTCTGGGTAAAAGAACTTAGTGTTTTGTGGGTGCTGTGTAATATTAAATCAGCCCCATACTCAATTGCTGAGGGTGGGAGCTGGGGATGGAAAGGAAAATGGGCTCCATGAGCCTCATCAACTAAGATTGGCAAATTATATTGGTGAGTGATATTAATAAATTCTTTAATATAAGCAGAAAAGCCGTAATAATTGGGTGAAGTAAGAATAACCCCTTTAATGGAACTATCTTTTTTCAGGGCATCATCTAATTGCTGTGGTAGAGGAAAAGTGGTCATACCGAGGTTTTCGTCATAGTGCGGCTGAAGGTAAACCGGTATTAAGCCTCCTAAAGCCAGGGCACTATAGACCGAACGGTGGGCATTCCTGGTAACCAGTACTTTTTCTCCCCGGTTAGCCATGGTGAGTATGCCTGCCTGGTTACCAACGGTGGAACCATTAATGAGGAAAAAGGTCTGGTCAACTTTATATAATTCTGCAGCTAAATCTTGAGCTTCTTTCAATATGCCTGTGGGGTTGTGAAGGTAATCCACCCCGTCAACTTCGGTTAAATCGTATTGAAACACCTCATCACCTAAAATATTTTTCAAAAGTGGATGAATGCCCAGTCCCTGTTTATGACCGGGCATATGGAAGGGTAACCTGTTTTCTTTTACATATTTTATTAAGCCTTCAATGTAAGGCGTTCTGGTCTGGTCCATTTTGTGCATAAACATAAGTATATCATAATTGAAATATAAGAGTTCACCATGCTTCACTCGCGATGATACCCAACAACCATTGTCTTTACG
>QLUP01000149.1 GCA_018725485.1 Candidatus Lithacetigena glycinireducens
CCTAAAAGAATGCTCATTTTGGAAGCAGGAACCAAAAAATAAATCTGTAAGCTACCCCTCATCCTCTCCCAATATAGTTGGGAGGCCATCGACCAGAGGACATTAAGCCAGTAGGTGGTCATAACCCCACCTATTAGCACCAGGGTGCCATATTCTGGAGGAGCACCGATGTAGCGATAAAGGTAAATATAAGCAGCTACCGCCAGAACGGGTAAAACCACCTGGAAAGGAAGAAGCAGAAGGTCTCTTCTTATAGCAACCATCCTGACATAGGCACGACCTCTGATGGCTCTGATTTCACGAAGTATTTTCTTAAACATAGATAATTATTATTGTCAGGCTCCAGAAATGTCAATACTCTTGCCAACGAGGTTAACAAAAGCATCTTCCAGAGTCGGTTCTTTTTTTCGTAATAATTCCAACTTTGAACCATGTTGGTTCAAAGTTGTTAAAAGCTGACTGAGTAAAGAATCTTCTTTCAGTTTAATCTTCAGTACTGTATTTCCATTCTGAGGGATTTTAGAAATAAGTTGTACTCCTTCAATATTTACATTCAGGGATTCAGGAAAGTTATTTACCGTAAGTTCATAGAAATGTTCAGTCTGAGAAAGTCCTTTTAACTCAGAAGGAGTTCCCAGGGCGATAATTTCTCCCCCTTCTATGATAGCCAGTCTTTCCGAAAGTTCATCAGCTTCAAACATATAGTGAGTGGTAATAATAATCGTTCTATCCCCTTCTTTTACCCATTCTTTTAAGTAAGAGCGGATGCTTCTGGCAGACTCTACATCCAGCCCGACTGTTGGTTCATCAAGAAATAATATTTCAGGATTATTTAATAACCCCCGAATGAGGTTCATCTTCTGTCTCATACCGGTACTGAGAGCGCTAACCCTGGTTTTGGCCTGGTCTTTCAAACCGAACAATTCCAGGTAATTATCAATTCTCTTTAGGGCAATTGATGATGGTATGCCATAAAATTGAGAGAACATCCATAAATTTTCCCTCACATTCAAAATACCATAACCTGATTCTTCTCCACCGGAAACCAGGTTTATAATTTCACGGATGTTTTGGCCATCTTTCTGGACATCCCAGCCACCAACCCAGGCCTGACCAGAAGTAGCATAGAGCAGGGTTGATAAAATCTTCAAGAAAGTAGTTTTACCAGCACCGTTCCTACCAAGAACTCCGAAGAATTCACCTCTATTTACAGTAAGAGAAATACCTTTCAAGGCATCGATAATTTTGCCGCTTTTTTTAAAGGTTCTTTTAATATCAATGGTTTTAACAGCGTGATTATTGTTCTTCATAACTTGAAATTATATCATAGAAAGTATTTGTAGAATTCAATATTTTACTTTATTTTGACCTTCTCATAGCCTTTTAATAGTACTTAAGTTATCTACTTTTTGGTAACCTTTATTAAATCAAATATAGAAATAAGGTATAATTCTTATAATAAAAAATACTTTTGAAAGGAAGTTTTTATGCCTGTTGTTATAGTGGTAGGAGCTCAGTGGGGCGATGAAGGCAAGGGAAAGATAATAGATTTCCTTACTGAAAAAGCGAATTTAGTAGCTCGCTATCAGGGGGGACCCAACGCAGGACACACAGTTTATATAGGGAAAGAAAAATATGTACTTCACCTGATTCCTTCTGGTATTTTACATAAAGGGGTTAAGTGTGTTATTGGAAGCGGGGTGGTGGTGGACCCAGCGGTTTTACTTTCAGAGATTACTACTTTAAGAAGCAGGGGGATTGAAGTAGATGACAATTTAATAATATCTGCTAATGCTCACCTGATAATGCCTTATCATCTTATTATAGATAAAGCGGTTGAAAGTATTAAAAAGAATAAAAAAATTGGTACAACAGGAAAAGGAATTGGACCAGCTTATGAAGATAAAATAGCTCGTTATGGAATTAGGGTTGGGGATATCTTACAGCCTAAATTATTCGAGGAAAAGCTTTATGAAAACCTGTTTACCACGAACTTCCTATTGGAAAATTATTTTCATCTTTCTACTTTATCTGCCAGGCAAATATATGATGATTATATAAATTATGGCCATTTATTAGAAAGATACATAAGCGATACTGAAATGGTGGTGAATCAAGCAATTGATAAAAACTGGAACCTTCTCTTTGAGGGAGCCCAGGGAACTTTTTTGGATGTTGACCATGGTACTTACCCCTATGTAACCTCATCTAATACTGTTGCTGGTGGTGCTTGCACTGGTCTGGGAGTGGGACCTACCAAAATAAATAGGGTTCTGGGGGTTTCTAAGGCTTATACTACTCGTGTGGGTAGCGGTCCTTTTCCAACAGAATTAAAAGATGATTTTGGGGATTACCTCAGAAGTAAAGGGAAAGAGTTTGGAGCTACTACGGCAGACCTCGAAGGTGTGGCTGGTTAGACCTGGTAATGCTTAAATATGCAGTACAGGTTAATGGCTTAACCGGTTTGGCTTTTACCAAAATGGATATTCTTGATGGTCTAGATAAAATCAAAGTTTGTACAGCTTATGAACATCAGGGGAAATATTATACTCAATTCCCGAGAAATATTGATATTTTAACCAGATGCCAGCCTGTTTACGAAGAGGTGGATGGTTGGAAAGAACCTACTTCTGGGGTTAAAACCTACGAATCTCTTCCTGAGAATGCCAGGAAGTATTTGAAAAAGATAGAAGAAGAAATAGGAATTAATGTGCAATTGATTTCTACAGGTGAAGAGCGGGATAGTTCTATTATTCTTGAAAACCAGTTTGGTTAGAAGTAATCTGTAGTCGTCCATAACATATTGGACTTTTCAGTGCCATTTTGGTACTTATCTAATCAGAATCAAGATAAATAAACACAATCTTTTATTATCATTTATGTCAAGAATGAAGACCTGAACTTCCCATTTAAAAAACTAAGGGGAAGGATAAGAAATATTTTAGGCAACCTTCTTTATTTCCTCCTTT
>QLUP01000015.1 GCA_018725485.1 Candidatus Lithacetigena glycinireducens
AGTATCCTATCCTTGCCATCACCTGTCTATGAAGATAAGGCATGGCATGAGACCTATCTGCTTGGTACCGGTGAGATTCCGGTAGGCGAATCGTCCTCAGAACTGTTCGGAGGACGTCTATGGGAATAAAAGTCCGTGGTTTTAGGAACGGTGTGGGACCTACTATTACCAATAATCAAAAAGGTGATGATATATGGAGGAGCACAAATAATGGTGTGTATGATGTTGATTTTGCAGATACCGGTGGAGGTAATTTATCACATTTTCAGACTAAAGTTTGTACTGCAGTAGCACAAGGTGGAACTGTCCTACAAGACTGGACAACAGTAGTCTCAAATATAAGTGTGCCTTCTTATACTACAGACTGGTCTTTGCCTACTTCTACTTGGGAAGCTCTACAACAAGGCACTAACTATGTGTCAGTAAGAGTATATGATAATGTTGGTAATTTTAGCGTACTTATAGATGCTTTTTATGTTAAAAAAGATACTACACGGCCAGTAGTTAATGTTGAACCGGATGTTTGGACGCACGAGGAAGTTGAAAGAGAAGGACAAATTGTTGCTCTTTCTGGAATTGAGAAGGTAGAGTGGTCAGTAGTTAAATCTCCATCAACTTCTACTGTTATTTTTAGTGAGAAGAATCAACTTAAGACAAGAATACTTCCGGATAAAGAAGGTCAATATACAATAAGACTGACTGCTTGGAATAAAGCAGGGAGCATTGGTCGTAGTAGTTTTAAATTGAATTGGTTTCTTCCTGTTAATATAGACAAAATTACTATTGAAAAACCGTTGAAGCCTGCTGAACCTATTAGAAAAATAGATAAAGTCACATTAGTAAAGATAAAAGATGAATTAGTTAGGGATGATGAGATAACTACTGGGGAAGAGGATTTATTAGAAACTATTGATGAAATATTAAAAATTATTGAAGAAGGTGAGTTATATTTAGAGGATTATTTAAAAGATACTTATATAGATTTGAATGATCTTGATGATGATGATGATGTAGAATTTTTGCGGGAAGCACTAAGAGATATTGGTGAACCTAGAATTCAGCAATTGAATATTCCTACTCCTGAAATAGAGAGGATAACATTTCCTGCGTATAGTGCAGCAAAGGGTGATCAAGTTAAGAGGAAATCTAGTAAGGCAAGATGCAGGGGTGATATAAATTTGTTAGAGATGAATGTTATTTCTCCGTCCCAAGAAGAGTTAAAGAAAAATCCGGATGCGAAAAGTCAGTTTAATATTTCGTTGCGGTATGATGCTAATATTGATGTTATTGTTGATATTTACGAAAAAATGGCTGAGGATAGTTTGATTAGGTCTTCTGCTACAAAGAGGTTTTTTAAGGAGCTGGAAATAGATATTAAAGATTCGTTAAATACTGAGTATTATTCGTTACTTAGAGAGATGAGGACGGAATTGGAAGCTATAAGAGATTTTGTTAAGGAAGAAGCTAATAATCCTGATAATTTGTTAGGTCTTCCTGCTATATATACGGGTGTGCCACCTGTATCACAATTACCTATAGATTTACCAACTGAGATTCCAGACCAATTAAATCAACTACTTGGCAGAAGATATTTAGATCCAATTCTTAAGAAAAGGAGAGAGGCAATAAGTAAATTAATTTCTGAGAAAGAGGTGGAAATAGATGGGGTAACTGTTAAACATGATGTTTTAAGAGGAAGAATTAATAGTGAAAAGGATAAATTAGATACGTTAACAAATGAATATAATGGAATAATAGGTAGATATAATTATTTAAGTAATGCTCAAAGCAAGAGAAAATTAACACCACAGGAGGAAGAGGAATTTGGAAAGTTAAAGGAACGACGCTTGGCAGTGAATAATGAAATGGGAGTGACCAGGAATAATCTGGAAAGAGATACTAGGGCGTATAGAAAGATGAAAACTACCGTTGGAAGTATCACAGCTTCTCTTATGGATAGGGCTTTTTTAGAAAAGGATCTTGCACAAAAATTAATTTGGGATATTAAAGCTACAATAATGGATTCTCTTCATAATAGTATATGTTGTTTAATTAAAACCTATATTTTGAAAGATATAAAAGATTGGTTTGTTAGGGGAAAAACTTTTGAGGAATTTCATAAATTTTTAGATGAGAATATAAGGTTTATTGATGATAATACAAGAGTTTTAAAACAAGTTCTTGTCTTGTTACAATTTTTATATAGAGAGCAAACGTTAGATATTAAGAAGTCTTTGGATGCATTAAAAAAGATTCTTGATCCTATAGCAGAGGGAATTATGTGTAGTTTATTGATGACTTATAGATCCGTGTCCAAGAGAGTTATTGATGGTATTGTGACACCAATTAGGAGGATTGCTAAAAAGAATGAGAAATGCTTTCCTTCTCATAAAATTGTAGAGCTTATAATGGATGCTTTAAATAAATTAGACCAAAAAGTAGTAGATAATTTTTTATTATGGTTTAAGACACAACAAGTTAAGTTTAAGGTGCGGGAGAAGAAGAGCCATAGATTTTGGAAGAGAAGGCTTTGTGCTGATATGATTCATGCTATAAGGTTGATACTTGCTTATTCTGATTATTTTAAAAAGGTGATGGAAGATGCTAAAAAAATTGATTATAATGAGTTTGCAGAATATATAAATAAGTCTATAACTAATTTATTGCTACAAAGTGTACTACTTAGTACTACTTATAATAAAAATACTAGGATGGTTGAGCCAATTGTGGATATATTAAGATATTGCGAAGGAACATTGCCATCTTATACTCCTGAGAAAATAACTACCAAATTAGAAAGACCAGCTGAGGCAGGGAAGGTTTTTATTTATGTGGTAAGTTCTTTTGGGTTTACTGGTGGTCAAAAGATAGAGATAACCGATTGTACGATAGTAGAGCATTGTATTGTTGATAAAATTAGGGTAGAAATCGACAAGAATGACATAGTTCCTAGATCTCTTAATAAAATTTACTTGCGTGGTGATTTTGAAGGATGGGTACTTAAAAATTCGTTTCCCGCGGGTTCGGTTGTTTCTATTGTGGGGAGTTGATAACTGTTGACAATTTTATAGTTAAGTATGCTAATATGTAGCAAAGGGCTTTTCTATAGCAAAGGGCTTTTCTATAGTATATGAGGATAGCTATGAAGTTAAGTGTGTGGGCTACAAAATGACTAAGATATATCGTACTTATCAATGTAGAATAGTTGTTACCCCGGAAGAAGATAAATTACTCTCTTCCTATGCTTTACTTTATAACAGAGTAGAACGAACTCTATTTGCAAAACTTCAAGCTGGTAAAGATCCAGTCTGTCTTAAAAGAGAGTTTCTACTTAAGTTTGGAATTACTGCAAGACAGTTTAATTCTATATTGCTGGAACTGAGAGGTAAGATAGCGTCTATTAAAGAACGTAGAGTCCAACTTATCAAGGAACTCAAGCAGAAGATTGCTAGGGCAAAGAAAGTTCTCTTGAGGACTACTGATCAGACAAAGAAGCACCACAAGCAACGAAGACTCTCTGCCCTACAAGAACGACTTAGACAACTCAAGGAAGATGATCAAGTTCGGTTGTGTTTTGGTTCTAAGAAGTTATTCCATAAGCAGTTCTATCTTAACAACTATACTTCTCACGAGGAATGGCTTAGGGATTGGCAGGCAGCTAGGAATAATCAGTTCTCTATTGTTGGCTCAAAGGGTGAGACGGCTGGTTGCCAGAGTTGTGTAGCGGTAGTAGATGAGGAGGGAAATATAACACTAAGGCTACGACTTCCTAATTCTATTGGCAAGTATTTAACAATTAGTGGTCTTTATTTCAAACATGGTCATAACACCATAGTTTCTGCTATTGGTAGGAATCTTTCTAGTGATAAGAATGACTGGCAGCCTATTAACTACCGGTTTGTTAGAGATAGTAAAGGTTGGAGACTATTTGTATCTGTCTCTCTACCAAAAGTTACTATCAAGTCACATAGAGGTCTTGGGGTAATAGCAATTGATATAAACGCAAACCACCTTGCTATTTGTGAGACAGATAGATATGGTAATCCAACTGCTTTCTTTTCTGTCCCTTGTCCTACTTATGGTAAGAGCTCAGAGCAAAGAAAAGCTATTATAGGAGAGGCCATCAAACAAGTAATAGCCCTTGCTGTTAGTAGATCAAAACCTATCGTTATTGAGAGACTAGACTTTCAAGCAAAGAAGTCAGCTCTTGAAAAGCAGTCTAGAAAGTTTGCTCGTATGCTATCTGCTTTTGCTTATGCACAAGTCCAGGTTCTTATTAGGGCACGAGCTTATGATGCTGGTATTGAGGTGTTTGAGGTTAACCCTGCTTGGACATCGGTTATTGGCAGTTATAAATTCAAGGATAGATATGGGATGTCAGAGCACAATTCAGCTGCTCTGGTCATTGGAAGAAGGTTTCAACGCTTCGGGGAAAAATTGCCTTCTCAGCTCTATAGCACCCTATCGCTACCTGCAAGGAATCGCGGTGGGCATGTCTGGATCTTATGGGCAATAGTTACCAGGAAGCCAGCAGCACATGTAGTGCACAGGCAGTCGGAGAGTATCCTATCCTTGCCATCACCTGTCTATGAAGATAAGGCATGGCATGAGACCTATCTGCTTGGTACCGGTGAGATCCCGGTAGGCGAATCGTCCTCAGAACTGTTCGGAGGACGTCTATGGAATAAAAGTCAAAAGAAGGAAACGAAGTGGGTGAATTTTGACGAAAGTCAAAAGGAGGAGCGAAGCGGAGGAATTTTGACGAAAGTCCATAGTTTTAGGAACGGTGGAGGATAACTTGAGTTTTTTTGAAAAACTTGTAGAAAGAGTCAAAAATTTTTTTAATTTGAACCCTCAGATGGATTCAAAGAAGCGAGGGTTAGAGTTAAGAGTTAAAGCAAAGCCAAAAGTTACTAAATTTCCTTTTAAATTTAAGAGAGATACATCCTTTGAGAGTCATACTTTCAAGTATTCCTTTGATACTATTGCAATGGCTTGTGGAAAGGATTCTCTCCTAAATAGAGCGATTAATGTTTATATAGAGTTATTCTTGAAAGAGGGGTGGTTTATTAGTAGTGACAATGAAGAGTCAAGTGCTTATATTAATAAAAGGATTAGTCTTTTTACTGAAACTACTGGCAAGCCGTTTAAAATTTTACTTGAAGAGATGGCTTTGGATTTAATAATGTTTCATAATGTTTTTTTATTGAAAGGCAGGAGTGATATAGTAGGGTTGAGAATTAAGAAGAAGATTACTGGGGTCAACAATAAGAAACCAATTGCTGGGTATTTTAGAATAAATCCTGAATATGTCAGTATGCAGAGGGATGTGAGTGGGCGGGTTATTAAATATGAGGTAAGAATACCAGGAGAAGATCCACAATATTTTGACGCTGAAGATATTATTCATATGTATTGTAGAAGAGAAACGGGAGCTCTCTTTGGCACTTCATTTCTTTTATCGGTTTTGGATGATATAGAGGCATTAAGAGAGATGGAGAGTAGTGTTATAAAGCTTATTCAGAGAAACCTGTTTCCATTTATTAAGTATAAGGTTGGATTACCTCAACCTGGGTTGGAAGCATCAGAGGAAGAACTTACTAATGTTAGGAAGAGTATAGAGGAAAACCCTGTTGATGCTGTGGTAGTAATGCCCGAGAGGCATGATATAGATGTAATAGGATCTCAAGGGGTTGCTCTGAATATAAATGACTATATTAATCATTTTCTACAAAGGATAATGTTTTCATTGGGATTTTCTGGCTCAAGGGCTACTGAGATTTCTATAAAAACTGCTACTAGCGATTTATTTGATAGAGTTAGGTCGTATCAAACTCTTTTGTCTATATTTATTAACGAGTTTATAATTAGAGAGTTATTATTAGAGGTAGGCATAGATGTAATAAATGATTCTAAAAAGTCTGTTTTTTTTAAGTTTAATGAGATAGATATAGATTTACAAATTAAAAAAGAGGTTCATTCTATTTACAAGTATGAACATAATATTACTAGTGAAGATGAGACTAGAATTGCATTAGGATATAACATATTAGGAGATAAAGAAGAAAGGATGCACTTACATCGTGTAAAAATTCCGACTATGTTAACAAGATATTCTGTTGGTACAAAGGATGATACAAAAGAAACCGATAATTTGTTGGTTCCTCAAAATCAACATAGTTCTGTTCCATCAGGTGAGGTTTTGATGGACATAATTAGGAAAGTTCTTTTAGAAAAGAGGGTGTTTGAGGTTCTTGATGAAAAATTAGAGGTGTTTGGCTTTTCTATTGAAAGTAGGAAAGAGGCGATGGCTTATTTAAATAGTTACTTTTGTGAAATTGAGGGTATTAGTGATTCTAATAGAGTTAAGGCTATTGGAGAATTTTATGTTAGGCGCCTGGTATCGGCTTTAGGTAGGGAAGGAGGGATAAATTGAAATTTTTTGAAGATTATGTTTTGTCTATTAAAAAGGAAAATATTTCTGCTAATGAGATGAGAGATATCAAAGATATGTTTCTTTTGACTGAGAGTGAATCTATACATTTAGAGGTAGTCACGCGAAATGGTACTTTTTATCCACAAGAGTCGATGACAAAAATTGTTTTTAATGAGATAGGTCATCCTAGCGGGCTTGAATCGTGGACAAAACCTTATTATAAGCCAGTTCTGATAAATCACAATCAATATATTTCAGCATTAGGTAGGGTTTTTAGCACAGAGATAGGTATGGAAAATAATGTTAAATTTGTGAAGACTTATGCCTTAATCACCGATGAGGACGCCATTGCTAAGATTTTAAGTGGAATTTATTATACAGAATCCATAGGAAGTGATGTTAGTGAGGTGAGGTGTAGTATATGTTTACAAGATATAACTAAGGATTTTTGTGGTCATTTAAGATTTCAGAAATATGAAGATGGTAAACTTTGTTACTGGATTATAAAGAAATTATGGTTTGAGGAGAAGAGTTATGTTAATATTCCTTCTGACGGTAGTGCTAAAACTGTGGGGGTACAGTTAATAAGTTCTGACGCTATGCCTAAATATATGAATTTATATGCTACTGATAAAAAGATCTCGGAATTTTATAAAATTGACAATGGAGTGCACAAAGTTAGTGAAAATGCTTTTCTACTGAATAGTAGAGAGGCATTATTAAGAATATCTGAAAGTTTTACAAATAGGCGCTCATTTTTTTCTGGCGCTGAAGTTAAGGAGGATGGTGGTGATATGACTAGAGAAGAAAAAGCAACATTGATTAAAGAGGAAGAAGGTAAGCTCGAACCCGAACCTGCTACCACTCCTACTACTTCTGACATTACTGCTCTAGATTCAGCTCCCGCTTCTACCCCCGATTCAACTTCTACAGACCCAATTCCTACTTCTACTCCTGATTTAACTCCTACCTCCGATTCAACTTCTACAGACCCAATTCCTACTCCTACTCCTGATTTAACTCCCGATTTAACTCCTACAGATGAGATGAAGAAGGAATTAGAAATGGTAAGGGAAGAATTAAATGATATTAAGAAGGAAAATGAAGATCTTAAGGGTTTGCTGATAGATATGCAGAAAAACGCTGTGGCAATGGAGTCTAAATTACTACAAGAGAACGATAGAATTTTGAAGGAACTAGCTGATGAAAGAAAAATCTATATTGATATGATTACTGAAAATAATAAGGCGATTGTTGATTTTGGGGTTAATGTTTATAAGATGTTAGATGAAAGTAAAAATACGGAAGAAATATCTAAACAGGAAAATAGTAAGATTTTGTCTGGTATTTTGGAATTTTTGATGGAAAAATTATTGTCTATAATAAATGTTTCACAGATTGTAAATTCTGATCCTACAAAAATAGAGGAACAGCCTGCACTTACAAAAGATGAAAGGATATTAGAATCTGTGAAGTATTTTATGAAGAGAAAGGGATATAGAGAATAAAAAAAGGAGGGAACGTATATGCCATTATTTCCAGGTAGAAGTACGGCCACAAAAGAAAGAATAAGAAGCACTAACTCCAGGTTAGTTGTTTCCGAAGGAACGATATGTAGTGAGGTAATGCAAGTTGACCCGAATTTACCCAAAGCTTTTGATGATTTTCTTGGTCCAGAATTTTTGCTTCCAAATAAAGGTGAGGTAAAAATTGGAAAGGGAAGAATAGTAGCACCTATGGCTCCGGGGATGATTGCTGGTAAGCAGACTCCTCCAAGACTTACACTTTGCAACAATGGAACTGCTAATGGGGCTTATACTCCTCAGCCAGCTAATTTTCCTTGTGGTATTGCTCCCTATCATTATTATAGGGATGTTGCGGATAAATTTGGTGGAGGTGCGGTTGGCTTTTTAACTAGAGCTTTAATTGAGGTGCCTTGTGTAGTAAATGAAGCTGCTGCCGCAAATATTGGTACTGGTGTAGCATACGGTAGTCTTGTTGAAGGGGATTTTGTGAGAAGTGATACTAGAGGAAGATTTGTTGTTGCTAGTCCTAGTGATATTGCTGAGGGTAGAAGAGTAGTTGGAAGAGTAATTGCTATGATAACTTCTGTTCCTCCACTTGGATGGTTGGAGTGGGTTATGTTGGGCAGAGATATACTTAAGGAAGAAGGAGTGAGAGATATTAATTTTCCAACACTAAGGGAAAGTACATATAGTCCTCAAATGCAAGGAAAGCCTTTCCCTTATGATCCTACCTATGCGTGGCCTATTCATAGAGATGCAAGGGGGATAGAATTTCTTACTGATGGTAGTGTTTTTGGAGATATTGCTTATACTAACGAAATAGTTTTAAATGTTGATGGTTCTGTATACGCAAATCCAAATCCAGTGCCAGCTGTTGGTACGCGAGTAAGGTTATATGTAAGAAATGCGCCTATTTCTACAGTGGATAGAACTGGAGCAGCAAGAAGTCCTATAATTAGGATTGAGATTGGCGCAGGAGTGGTATGGACTGATATAACACCTGATTGTTCAGTTGATTATCTAACTGGAGAAATAATTTGGACAGTTGCTGCTGCTAGACGGGGTGCAGTAGCTGATGCTATTAGAGCAACTTATTTCAGAGGACCTGGTATTCCTGGTATTCCTAGAAACTGGAATGAGGATAGAGCTCTTGGCGCTGTAAGAATTTGGATGTTAATATAGTTTTTAAAAAAAGGAGGGAGATATATTATGAAGTTACGTGAGAGAGCAGCAGAGATAATAAAAGGTAAACCGACCGAAAAAATAACGGTTCATGAGTTGCTATCTAGTGCAGATGCGAAAACCATTCTTCCTAAGATAGTACGATCTGAGGTTAAGGAAGGAGAAGAGCCTCTTTATCTTTTAACTGATATGCTTCAGAGGATTAATTTAGAGGAAGGAAAAATGATCGAAGTTCCTGTAGTTGGTCCGATGAAAGCAGGGGAAATTGTTGAGGGGGGAGCTTATCCTGGTGAAACCATTGATGTTGTCGCGGAAAGAGTTGCTATTGATTTGAAGGTAAAGAAGATAGGGTTAATCTGTAGAATAACCGAAGAGACTATAACTCAGTCTCATTGGGATGTTATTGGAATAGTGATGAGAGAAGCCGGAAAGGCATTGGGTAGATATAAAGAACAATTCATTTTAAGGGAAATGTCTCTTTATGGGAGAACTCTCTTTGACAACTCTCAAAGAGCAATTAGTCCGGCTCAAGGGACAACCGGTAGGAATAAGATAGGTGCCTTTAACAACACATTGTCTTATGAAGATTTTTTCGATATGGCAATTGCTCTTGTTGTTAATGGCTATGTTTTAACTGATATAATAATGCACCCTTTAATGTGGGTAAGTTATGCAAAAACTGGTTTGTTTGGTGGGTTGTCTCCTACTGGGTCGACAATGCCAGTAAATATTGCAAAACTGAAGGAACCTGCAGCTGTAATACAACCACAAATTCCTTTTGCGATAAAAGCAACTCTTTGTCCATATATTCCACTGGATAAGGAAAGCAGGACTTGTGATGTTATAGCTGTAGATAGGGATGAAATAGGTGTTATAGTTGTGAAAGAGGAAGCTTCTACTGAAGACTTCACCGATCCCTATAAGGATATAAGAGCAATAAAGGTAAGAGAATATTACAATATCGGTATACTGAATGAAGGAAGAGCGATAGTGTTGGCCAGAAGGATTGTACTTACTCCTACCTATCCGTTTGACTATCAGATTACTTTACCGGTGAGTGATGCAAGAATTATTTCAGGTTCGTAGTTTCTAATAAGTCGGTAAACTGGAGCTCTCTCTTGAGAGCTCCAGAGTTATTCTTGTCGACAAGAATAATTTTGGAGGATTTTTATGATCGAAAGAGAAATAGAAATAGAAAAAGAAGTAGAAAAGGAAATAGAGGTAAAGGAAATATCTGAAGTATCTGAAGAAGTGGAGAATTCAGAGAAAGAAGTAGAGAATTCGGAGTTGGTTGTTAGCTTGGCGGGAAGAGAGTTGAGCTATTTTGATGCTCAAACTGGGGTTAATCTTTTCCTGAATACGCCAATTGCAAGGATTGATAAAGGTCAATTCGCCGGAAAACTCGATGGGATTAAGGCAGCAGTGGATGCCGGGATATTGAAGATAGTAGCAGGCTCCCTGTAGAAATGCCAATTCGAAACAACAGATAAATGGAAACAAATGCTGCAACAAAAAGTTCTCTTTGTAAAAGGAGTTTCCCCGCAACGGGAAGAGACTAATGTTCCATTAGATAAAGTAATAGAGATTTTCTTTTCTGTTCCTCTTGATGTTTCATCTTTATCTCCAAAAACTATTATAGTAGCGGAGAATAATTTACGACCGATTACGGGTAGTTTAAAATACTTTGCTACAGATTTTTCAGTAAAATTCACTCCAGACAGCAATCTTCTCCCGGAGACATCTTACCAGGTAACTATAGTAGGCAAAAATGAAGGGGTTAGAGATGCATCTAGGAATTTATTTCTGCCAGCTAATTACAATTTTAGTTTTAGAACTGGACGAGTTTTTTTACTTGAACCAAGTCTTTTATCTCCCGATGATCAATCTTCCCTTACTACAACCCCTACCTTTAGGTGGAGTATTGTGCCTGATGCTTTTTATCATATTCAAGTTAGTAATAGTAATACTTTTTCTCCTATTGTTTGGCCATTAGATAATATTGATCCACAAGGTAATTTTATTACTCCCGATATAAGCTTTGAACCTGGTATGTATTATTGGAGAGTGAGGGCAGTCAAGGGTGGTGTTTTATCTAAATGGTCGCAAACATATAGATTCAGAATTATAGATGGGGATGTGAGAGTAGATGCTGGTGTTGAAAGACAATTTAGGGTTGAGAAAACTATTCCTTTTGATGGAGAAATGGATGTAAGCACTAATTTGAGTAGTTTAAAGATATTTTTTAGCGAGGATGTAAATAGTAATACTGTAGGGGCAAGTAATATTAATGTTGTGGGATTGCCATTTGATAAAGATATGTCAAAAAAAAGATTGTCTGTGGGTATTTCTGGAGCAATTGGAAGTGGGATGTTATCAGAATATTATCTTTATCCTGGCTCTGGTTTTGTAAAAGATTATGAATATGTGGTAAAAGTGTTAAGTAATTCTGTTATGAATATTTCAGGACATACGCTTTTGTCTGATTATATTTTTAGATTTTATACTCCACTGACTTATTATTATGTTGATAAGTCTCAAATTAGACTTGCTGTTGGAGATATTATAAAGGATAAGACAGATTTAGAAATAGATAGGGTAATTTATGAGGTTAGTAAAGATGCTTATTTGATGGCAGATGAACAAACAAAAAGAAATTTGGATAGTGGTGTAATATCAAAATATGTTAAGTGTTTTGTAAAGTGGGAAACGGTTTATAGAATATTAAATGGGAAGTTGATGGAAGTAATGTTGTCTACTTCTATAACGCTTGGTGATTTTTCTGTTAGACAATCTTCCCCGGATATTGGTTTGATAAGATTTATAGTAGACAAAGCGAAAAAGGATGCTGATGAATGTGCAGAAAAGTTTAGTGATGAGCAGTTGGGTACTTACGTAAGAAAAATAGAGATGGCAATTAGGGACATCAATTACCCTTCTCTGAAAAAGAGGGAGCTTATAAAGAATACAAGAACAGAAGGAAAGTTAAAAGGATGAGCGTTAGCGAGGGAATTTTAACGAAAATCAAAAGGAGGGGAATGAGGATAAGTTGCTTTTCTATTGTAAGTAGACAAATGGAGGTGGCAATTTTTTATGAAAGAATACATTAAAGATAAGCTATTAGAAATAAGCGCGGATATTAAAGAGATTAAGGAAAATTTAAAAGAGATTAATAGCAGGGTAAGAACTAATATCACTGACATTGAATTGTTGAAGGAGAGAGATAAAGTGATCTTTGCCGATATTGATAGTAATAAAAAGGAAGTCAAAAATTTGGGAGAAGAGGTAAAAATTGTCGCCGATAAAGTTTTAAATTGGAGAGCTGTAATGTGGTTGCTAGCTATTTGCACCACGCTGGCTACGGCTACAAGCTCGGTGGTAATATTTTTGTCGCGGCTGATCGGGGGATAAGTAAGTTTATGCTTAAATTGAGTGACGTTCGAAAATTTATCAATAAAAAAGACCCTCTGATTGTAGTGTCTGACCTACACATAGGGAGCCCCTACTTAAAGCACAAGGTTGAATTTATCAACTTCCTTAATTGTCAACTACCCCTCCCTAAAAGGAAGGGGCTTGTAAGGAGTAGAAATGCCAATTCGAAACAAACAAGTTAAACAGGAGACTAGCTTGGACAAGGTCAGTCAGAGAAGTTTTAACGACACTGGCCGTTTGAAGTCAGTTGAACCATCTGTACGTGGCAGTACACAAGATATGCAGGATGCTTCCCAAGTCCT
>QLUP01000150.1 GCA_018725485.1 Candidatus Lithacetigena glycinireducens
CGTTCCTGGACTGCTTGGCATCGCTATATCCTTTTTGTACTGATTGCCCATCTCTTTATTTTGGAGGTGCGCCAGCGGTTTAAAAAAAACGGGAGAGCCACTGCTAACGTTACCCCAAGCACGAAAACTGATTATTGCTGCTTTGTCCGGTGATAAGAAGGCGGTTAAAAAAGCCCTAGGGAACATCGGATATATCATGAAACATAACTTCAAGGCCGATCAATCCCACCGGAAGAACAGGCTCCAGTTGCTAGAGTGATGCCGTTATTTAAGGTTGTCAAAGAGCTTTTGTGAAAACTACGCTGTAGTACTAGTTGGTCATATTTTAGACTCTCCTAATAAGCTTAAGGAATCCATCTATAATTTGAGGTTAGCTTTGAAGCAGCATCCTCTCCCCTTCAAGTGTCAAAACTGTGAGGCTTCGCATTTGTGTGGAGGAGGTTGCCCAGGAGTAGTTCTAGATAGGTACAATGACCTAGGCCATGTGGATCCGAGATGTAGGCGGGGTAATGATAATGACTGAGTTGATTACAGTAATGAGTATAAATAAGACCTATAAAACTCCTATACTGGATGGTTCGCTAATAGAGTATTTGTTGAAGCGCAAGTACAGACATGTACATGCTGTAAGTGATATTTCCTTTTCTGTGTCAGAGGGTGAAGTTCTTGGTTTAATTGGTCTAAATGGTGCAGGAAAAACCTCTGTGATAAAAATGGTTTCGGGGATAATGAAGCCTGACTCAGGCAGTGTAGCTGTTGCTGGTAATGATCCTTTTAAAAAAAGTCGTGCTTATAAGCATAGCGTTACACTTGTAATGGGTCAGAGCGGGCAGTTGAATGTTGACCTAACTATTTTTGATAATATTGCGTTTCATGCGGCATTATATGGCGTGGATAAAAAAACTGCTTTTAGTCGAGCTGAGCAAATGGCATCAGAAATAATGCTAGACGTTGCAGATATGTACAAGCAGGTACGAATGTTGTCGTTAGGCCAGAGAATGAAAGGGGAGTTAATTCTTTCATTCATACATCTGCCAAAGATTATCTTCCTGGATGAGCCCACAATCGGGCTAGATTTTAAAACCCAAAACGCAATCCGACATTTCTTAGCGAAATATGTAAGGCAACAAGGGGCTTCTGCTATACTTACCAGCCATTATATGAAGGATATAGGGGAATTGTGTAGTCGCTTGCTCATACTACACAATGGTAAAGGTATATTTTATGGGAGTGTAAGCGAGCTTAAGGCAGATTTATCGAACTCATCAGACATCGAACTTGATGAGCTATTAGAAATGTTATATAGGGGCGTTGAAGTTGATTAGGCTTTTATTGGCGTATTTCCTATTTTCCTTGAAAAAGTTTATTGTATATCGCATTAATTTACTTGGTCAAGTTATTTCAATCATAATTCCAATCGCTATCAATTGCTTTCTTTGGAACTCCATAATTTCTCATAATGAAATCTCCTATAGTCTTCCACAAATGATGATATACATAATAATTGCAAATTTCATTTTTTCGTTTACTCATATCTCTGCAAGTGAAGATTTAGAGGAATGTATAAGATCACATAAACTAGGGCAGCGGTTAGTGCGCCCAGTGCATTTTGCACATGACATTTTACTGCAGCATTTGATGTACAGTCTTTTGAAATTGCTGCTTGTTTATGGGCCTTTAGCCGGGTCAGTGATGCTTATTCTAGGTGGACAAATCGATCCGTCACGAGTTCCGCTTTTCCTGTTGACTTTGTTTATGGCTTTTTCTCTTAATGCGTCACTATCATTTCTAATAGGATTTGGATCATTTTGGATGACCGAGATTTGGGGAGTGGCTGCTATAAGAAATACACTGACGGGACTCTTAGCGGGTACAATGTTTCCGATAAGCATTTTTCCAGCAGAAGTACAGAGTTTATTCCTACATCTTCCCTTTCCATACATGGCTTATATGCCTACAAAGGTCTTATCTGATCATCATTTCGATTTGGCAGCAGTTAAATATGGGTTATTAGTGTCTGCATTTTGGCTGGTCGTTCTGCTTTCTATATCTGTATATATGTATAAATTGGGTATAACACGTTACACTGTAAAGGGGGCATGATAATATCGCATTGATTAGTGAAGCTTTTAAAGTCTCGTTTAAAAGGGCAACGCTGTATCGGGCCAATCTAATAAGCTGGATTCTTGCAGATATTTCTTTATATACAGGGACCTTCCTTACATATTGGCTACTAACATCTAGCATCAATTCAATCGGCGGTTACTTTCCCGGTGAAATCATGTTATATATTAGTAGTTTTTTGCTTGTGAACAATGTTTTTGCAGCTTTTTTTTCAGATGCTGTTTCAGAATATCTTTCACAGGTTCTCAGCGGGAAGCTTCACAATATGATTCTAAAGCCGAGACACCTAATAATGGTCACTATGCTTTCTAATATAAACTTTCCACCGCTGATAACAACCCCATTCCTTCTATTTATAAATATCTTCTATTTAAGGGCTGTAAACGGCATTTCCATACAATATTATCTTCTGATTGTTTCTGGTGCAATTACTATGGGGTTCCTATATTTTACTCTTTATTCCTTTGGGCTACTGGGCTTTAGAATGCAAATGCTGTCAGATGTTATTTTCCAGCTGATGCAAGTTTCGGAGCGACCAGATACGGTGTTCCCATATACAGCGCGCAATATTTTAACCTATATTATCCCGGTATTTCTGTTTAGTGCAGTACCTACGAGGTATGCTCTAGGGAAAATAAACTATACAACATTTGTCTGGGCGTTATCAGCACCCGTTGTGCATTTTGTTTTGCTTATGATCATCATAAAAGTAGGCCTAAGTAACTATAGAGAGGCAACGCATTAATGAATAAAATTCTTGAGCTTCTCAACAATTTGAAATCTAAGACAAATGTTTTATCGATGTATGGAGGTTGTATCTGGCAATA
>QLUP01000151.1 GCA_018725485.1 Candidatus Lithacetigena glycinireducens
AATAACCCCACTGTTAGAATTGTTATTATCTTTTTCATTACACACCTATTTCCCTTTTGGTTTTTTACATCCTCTTTTTTATTATTATCATAGATTATATTAATAGGATATACAGAGTAAAAAACACTGGTATTCTTGATAATTGTGATTAATTATCTGAGTTATGGCCATAACTATCAACCTCTTCTTTCATGTTAAACTTATACCATGAAAATTGAAGATTTAAAAAAATATGGAGCAACTGATGAGTTAGTCTCCATACTTTCTAATGATAATTTTAGTGAACTGTACCCCCCACAAGCTGAAGCAGTTAAAGAAGGTTTATTGCAAAAAAATACCTCTCTGGTTATTTCAGCTCCTACCGCTTCGGGTAAAACCCTTATTGCTGAAATGGCCATGCTTAAGAATGTTCTTTCCCGTCAGGGAAAGGTTATCTACCTGGTACCACTTAGAGCTTTAGCCCAGGAGAAATACGAAGATTTCCGAGAGAAATATAAGCCTTTCGGGATAAAGGTCAACCAGAGTACCGGTGATTTTGATAATCAGGATTTATGGCTCAAAGACAGCGATATAATAATTTCCACTAACGAAAAGGTTGATTCCCTTATCAGGCACAGAGCTTCCTGGCTTAACGAAGTAACCCTGATAATTGCTGATGAGGTACACCTCATTGGTGACTCCCATCGGGGTACTACCTTAGAGATTGTCCTGGTAAGATTAAAGTCTTTAAATCCCCATATGAGATTCATTGCCCTCAGTGCTACTATACCCAACGCTATAGAAATTGCCAATTGGCTGGGAGCAGTGGCTATTGTATCAGAATGGCGCCCTGTTCCTCTCAAGGAGGGTATATATTATGGTGGAACAGCTACTTTTAAAGACGGAAGTATGCGCTGGATAGAAGAAAGAACTAAAAACGATATTACTAATCTGGTAATTGATACTATGATTGAAGGTGGTCAAGCGCTGGTCTTTGTAAGCACCCGTAAATCTACTGAGGGTATGGCTCATAGAATCGCCAATGAAATTGGAGAAAGCTTAACCCCCGAAGAAAAAGAATATTTACACAATGCTTCAGAAGAAGTTTTAAAAGCTACCACTGAACCTACCAGAATATGTAAAAAATTAGCTGAATGTTTGAATCAAGGGGTAGCTTTTCATCATGCCGGTCTCCATTATAAACAAAGAAAAATTGTTGAAGATGCTTTTAGAAAGAATAAAATTAAAGCCCTCGTATCCACCACTACCCTGGCTATGGGATTAAACCTGCCTTCCAGGCGGGTAATCATTAAAGATTGGTACCGCTACGCTTCCGGTTATGGTATGAAGCCTATTCCTATATTGGAGATAAAACAGATGTCAGGAAGGGCAGGTCGTCCAAAATACGATAACTACGGGGAAGCAATAATCATTGCCTCAGATAAAAAAGATGAAAAGTACCTCTTTGAAAATTACCTGCGAGGAATTCCCGAGTGGATAGAATCGCAATTGGGAACGGAATCTTCCTTAAGAACCCACATCTTATCTTCAATTGCTGGATTTTTTGCCAGAACTGAAGGTGAACTTCAGGAATTTATCGGGCAGACCTTCTTTGCTTTTCAGAGAAGAACTGCCACCCTTTCCAACCTTATAAATGACATTCTCCTGTTCTTATCCCGCGAAGGCATGATAGAGATAAATAAGAAGGAGATTGATACCAGAACGAGAACATCTCTACTCACGACCCCTTTTGGCCAGAGAGTTTCTCAGCTGTATATTGACCCCTTAACCGGGGTTATCCTTAGAGACGGTTTGATGTTAGCTGAAAAAAATAACCTTATGGAATCCTTATCCTTACTTCATCTCATAACCGCTACTCCCGATATGCTCACCCTGGCTTTAAACAGGAAAGATATGGACAGAATGAACTTAATGCTTAACCAAAACCTTGAAAAATTGCTGTTCTACGATGAATACTCGGTAAATGACACTCTATCTCAGCTGAAAACTACCTGCGCTCTCCTTGATTGGATTAACGAGGAAACTGAAGACCACATCGTATCTCATTATAATGTTGGTCCCGGAGATATTTATAACATGGTAGAGCTAAGCAACTGGTTACTATACTCCTCAAAAGAGTTATGCCAGGTATTCGGTCTGAAAAAAGTATCCCGCGAACTTACTGATTTGAGAAAAAGAGTTACCTATGGGGTGAAGGAAGAACTTTTACCTCTGGTAAACCTGGAGGGTATTGGTAGAGTAAGAGGCAGAGGACTTTATAATGCAGGTTTTAGAACCCTTAAAGATATTAAGAACGCTAAACATGAAGATTTACAACAGGTTTCCACCATTGGAAAATCGGTGGCAGAAAGTATAAAGAAACAAGTAGAAAACACCAAATAATTCTTTATAATTTAAAAGAACCCCAAGCGACACCCGGTAATCTTAATTCCCCGTAAATTGAACTGTTTTACAGCCTTAAAAAGATTACCCTTATATATAAAAGCCAGTTTCCATAGCAGAGTACAACTTATAGAGTCGCCATATACCATCTCCACCATATCCAGAAGGGTTTTTACTGGAAGGTCAGGTGCTGTCGGGGTATCGTTTGTTTTCGGGAAACAACCAAAAGCACATACATCAACTTTTATACCCGCTTCATCAAGATGTTGACCGATAAACCTGGAATCAACCTGGCAATGGTGGGAAAGGTTCAAAAATAAGGTGCAGGGAATATTATTTCTACCGGAAACCAAATCAGGCAATAAATCTTTCAAAGACAGGTCATCATTTTTGATAGGGTTCTGGATTTCTTTAATATACATCACGGGTGAATTTTACCATGTTAATCCCGGAAAAAGATTCTTAGAATTAAAAATTCAGAGTACTATTAGACCTCCTCAAATTAGCAATTACTGATATAATTTTATGTTGTAGGCTTTTATTAAGAGCTTTGTTTTTATCATTAAAT
>QLUP01000152.1 GCA_018725485.1 Candidatus Lithacetigena glycinireducens
TCTGGTTTCATCAGTATAAACCATTTCAACCAGACCTCTTTTAAAAGCCTCTTTAATAATTCCTAAAGCTGTACCCCGACCCAACACTGCCAGGCTTCCAGTATTGCAATGGGTTAGAATACTGCTTTTTTTTGTAAAGAGAGAAATCCCCTTATCTATTATTTGCTCTGTGGAATCAATGCCTTCTCTAAAAATCTTTAACACTACTTTATAGGTTTCTTCGACAGAAAAGGAATCATTTCCACAAATGATACTTTGTTCAGCAACTTTATATACTTCATCAGTTCTAAAAGCAAGTTCACGAGCGGTAGGTCTGGCATTAACAATTTCCTGAAATGCTTTATTGAGATGGTCAAATATATTTTGTTTCCCAACTCCCTCTAATACTGCCAGATACATCGCAATAGCACCTGCAGCACCAATGATGGGAGCTCCTCTAATAGCCATATCCTTAATGGCTTTAATTACTTCCCGATAATTAGAAGTAACTATCCACTCTTCAATAAAAGGTAACAGGAGTTGGTTTAGAATCTCTGTTCTATCGGGGAATATTCGGATGCCATCAAGACTATAACCCTGGCAGTCTTCTTTTATGTTCTTCACAACTGCAAATCTCTTTAACTGTTTTAACCTTTTTAATAGAGGTAAAAATCAGGTTAGTTACCGCATCGCCTGCAGTTTTCATCACCTCTAAAACCTCTTCATGACTTAAGGGAGTAGAGGAGATTCCAGCAGCATAATTCGTGGATATGGCAATGGTTGTATAATGTAATCCTGCTTCACGGGCTAATACAACTTCAGGAACATTGGTCATTCCCACCAACTCTGCACCCAGAACCTGACAGGCTCTTATTTCTGCAGGAGTTTCAAATCTGGGACCTTCAAAACAGGCATAAATCCCGGAAGAATGTATAGGTAATTTTAACTCCATACCTGAATGATATACAATCTTCCTTAAAACAGGACAGTAAGGTTCAGAAACATCAATATGAACTACTCCATCGCCCCCACCTTCATAAAAGGTAGATATCCTACCCTTGGTAAAATCTAAAAAGTCGCTCAAAACCACCAGGTGTCCTGGTCCGAAATCTTTTTTTAAAGAACCGCAGGCAGCAGTTGAAAATACATATTGAGCACCCCATTTAGTTAAACCATAGATATTAGCCCGATAATTAACCTTATGCGGGGGTATAGAATGAGCTGTTCCATGTCGGGGAAGAAAAGCTACCTCCATTTCATTATAAACACCTACTCTGGGGGTAATTGTACCAAAGGGAGTATCAATTTTTATCTCCACCGGGTTTTCTATATGCTCCAGGGCATAAACCCCCGTTCCACCAATAATTCCAATTTTCATTGCTTTAACCTCCTGGCAATATCTCTAACTTTACTTATTACTTTTTCTTCATCAATGGTCAGTAATTCTCTATTGTGCATGAGTATTTTGCCACCAACAATAGTCGTTTTTACATCTTCGGGATGTACTACATAAACCAGGTGGGAGAACCCATTGTATATAGGCGTAAGGTGAGGTGCATTTAAATCAATGAGAATTAAATCAGCCAGACACCCTTCTTCAATTTTTCCACCTTTTAATTTTAAGGCATAATATCCATTTTCAGTCATTATTTTAAATGACTGCTTGGCATTCAAAACCGTCGGGTCACCCGAAACACCTTTTTGGATAAAGCTCATTAACCTTCCTTCTTCCCACATATCAAGATCATTATTAGATGCTGTACCATCAGTTCCCAGGGCAAGTTTAAAACCATTTTTTAAAAAACCAGCTATAGGAGCTATTCCAGAAGAAAGTTTCAAATTGCTCGTGGGGTTGTGAGCAAGATATATTTGATAAGGTGCCAGGTCACGGGATTCCTCCAGGGTGAGATGTACCCCATGGGCTATTATTGTATGAATATCCAGTAAATGCGTTTTCTGAAGGAAATCTAAGGGGTTTAAACCATAGTTTTTTAAACAATAATCTCTTTCCCAGTCAGCTTCCAGGAAATGAAAGTGTACTAAAACACCTAAATTCCTGGCTTCTTTTACGATCTCTCTTATATATTCTGGAGGGCAGGTATAAAGAGCGTGGGGCCCAAAAGCTGTGGTAATCAAGTTTCCCCAACCTTCCCATTTTTTTATAAAATTTACATTCTCTTTTAGCTTTTTTTCACCATTTTCGGGATTCTGGTAAATTAATCCAGGTGCCAAACAAGCCCTTATGCCTGTCTCTGCCACAGCCCTGGCAACATCATCTTCCAGAAAATACATATCCGCAAAAACTGTAGTGCCCCCCTTAATCATTTCCGCTACACCCAGCATGGCTCCCCAATAAACATCTTCAGGTTTCAATTTTTCTTCTGTAGGCCAGATTTCATTCTCCAGCCATTGTTTCAAGGGTATATCGTCAGCAATGCCTCTTAACAAAGTCATAGAAAGATGAGTGTGGCAGTTAGCTAAACCTGGAACTAATAGTTTATTATTACCATCAATAATCTTATCGTTTTCATAAGCATAAAGCGTGTTAGCGATAGATTCTATTTTATCTTCTTTGAGATAAACATCTTTTTTTTCCAATTTGCCTGAAGAATGAACCAGGTAGGTTCCTTTTATCAAGATACCCATGAAAAGCATACCTCCATTTTAAAAAATATCAGGTAAGAGGAATAGCATAAAGCTTACCTGAATCATCAATAAGGTAAAAAAGACCATTTTTTTCAACAGGTTGAGTATTAACAGTGGTACCAAAATCATGCTCAAAAATAACTCGGCCGCTTACTCTATCAATTTTAATCCATAACCCAGAACTGAGTATCAGGTTAATGACCTGACCTACAATATACCCGGGATAACAGACTGAAGTAGATTGAGAATTTTTAGAGGTCAGACGGGTTTCCCATAAAAACTGCTGCCGGTTAATATTTGTAGAAATAAGAGTTCCATTTGAG